>JALSJA010000214.1 GCA_026989615.1 Parvularculaceae bacterium
ATGATCTCATATTCGAGGGTATTTGGTTCTACATCTGTACGCGGTTTTGGCAGCATAATTTCCTGACCCTATGACTATAATTACCTATGGAGGTCGGGTTTAGCGGCCGTTTTGACAATGGGCAAGCAAAAGGGCGCGACAGGAAGCGTTGATAAACAGCCGCCTGAAAAGGGTGACATTTGCCCAAAACTCGGCTTATTTGTTTTACGGGGATATGGCCAGACGATCTTGTGGGAGCATTTAATGGATTTTTCGGGACTGGAATGGGGCCTACGCGCCCAGAGCGCGATTGGTCTTTTGGGATTTATGGGTATTGCCTGGCTCCTGTCGGAGCGAAAATCCTATTTTCCGGTGTTCAATTCCTTATGGGCCATTGCCACACAAATCGCTATAGCATTGTTTTTATTGCAATTTGAGCCTGCGCGGAATGTTTTGCGCTCGCTAAACTCGGTCGTCAGCGCCTTGCAGGAAGCCACCGGAGCAGGAACCGAGTTCCTGTTCGGCTATCTCGGGCGCTCCGACAATATGCCCTTTGAAATTGCCCCCGGTGGCGAGAGCGGGCTGTTCATTTTTACCTTTCAGGCCTTGCCACTGGTTGTGTTCATTTCTGCCCTGTCTGCCCTGTTATGGCATTGGGGTATTCTGAAATGGACGATTAAAGGCTTTGCGGTCGTGCTGTCGCGTATTTTTGGCGTTGGCGGGGCTGTCTCGCTGGCCGCCGCTGCGAATATATTTCTTGGCCAAACCGAGGCCCCCTTGCTTATCCGTGCCTATCTGGAGCGATTGACCCGGACCGAGCTATTTACGGTTATCACCTCCGGCTATGCCACTGTTGCAGGCTCGGTCATCGTGGTTTATGCGGCTGTGCTGGCAACGATTGAGCCATCCATTCTCGGCCATATCATTGTCGCCTCGATCATATCCGTGCCCGCAGCGCTCCTGATCAGCAAGATCATGGTACCCCCGGCCAAGGGAGAGATGCCGACGGCTGCCGATGCCGGGGACGCCTTCAAATATGAGGGCTCTATGGATGCCTTTATGACCGGTGTCACCGAAGGCGGTAAATTATGGGCCAATATCGTTATATCCATTCTCGCTTTTGTCGCGCTTGCGGCGCTGGTCAATATCATGCTCGGGGCATGGGCGCCGGCAATCGGTGGCGAGCCCTTATCGCTCGAACGCATTCTTGGATGGCTGTTTGCACCCCTCATGTGGCTTGCGGGCATTCCCTGGAGCGAAGCCTCCACGGCGGGGCAATATATGGGCGTCAAGACCGTACTCAACGAGTTGATCGCCTATTTCCAATTGGCCGGTATTGAAGAGGGTAAATTATCCGAGCGGTCCGAATTGATCCTGATTTATTCCCTTTGTGGTTTTGCCAATATCGGCTCTCTGGGGATTGTTATTGGCGGGCTATCAAGTCTGGTACCATCGCGGCGCAGCGACATTATACAGCTTGCGCCCAAAGCAATGATTGCCGGCACCTTGACCACCATGATGACCGGGGCGGTTATCGGCCTTATCTATATGGGGTGATGTTTATGGGCAAAAGCTGGCGCGAAGGGGGATGTCATTGCGGCAGGGTCAAATGGCGCGCCCTGACCCCAGACAGGGCCGAAGCAGAGCGTTGTAATTGCTCCATCTGCTCCATGACCGGCTTTATCCATCTCATCATTCCGGCCAGAGATTTTGAGTTATTGTCCGGAGAACAGGAGCTATCGGAATATCGCTTTCACAAGAAAATTGCCATACATAAATTTTGCTCCCATTGCGGCATCAAGTCTTTTTATATTCCGCGCTCCAATCCTGATGGTATTTCACTGAATGTGAATTGCATGGACAAAGAGAGTTTCGAGGCTCTGGAAGTTACTGATTTCGATGGCGTGAATTGGGAACAGAACGCCGCCCGTCTCGCCCATAAAAGCGATTAGAGCCTTTTCGGTTTTGATAGAATCAAAACCGGGCTCTAAGTCTTTGTTTTTGAGCACTTCTTATCCGAAAACCGGCCTCACCCTGAGCTTGTCGAAGGACCCACTTTTCGCAGAAGTGCTCTAGAGCGGGTCATTATTTGACTGAATCGCATAGGGGTTT
>JALSJA010000215.1 GCA_026989615.1 Parvularculaceae bacterium
CCAGCTTCGCCCGGGTGTTGAGATGGCGGATAAGCAAACCACGCCGGAGGACTGGATTGGCGGCGGGGTTTCCCGCGATAACGCCCATCTCATCAGCGCTTATAATGGCGCACCGGCCTATGGCGGCACGCCATCGGACCAAAGTGTCATCAATGCCATTCGGGAGATGAATGCCCGCGGGCTGGCGGTGACCTTTTATCCCTTCATCCTGATGGATATAGCGCCGGATAATATCCTGCCCAATCCGGCGGCCTATGGGGGCGGCAATGGTCAGGGGGCCTATCCATGGCGCGGGCGTATCATCGCCGAGGATGATGCCAATGGAGAAGTTTCAGCTTTTATGGGCAATGCCGGCGCAAGTGATTTTACGGTAACCGGTGACGGGGTCAGCTATGGCGGCCCCGCTGAATGGAGCTTGAGGCGCATGGTGTTGCATTACGCCCATTTGTGCAAAGCTGCTGGCGGTGTCGATGCGTTTTTGATCTCTTCAGAAATGGTCGCGCTTTCAACCTCGCGCAGCGGTCTTTCCTATCCTTTTGTCACCGCGCTTAAAAATCTTGCCGCCGATGTGCGGGGGATTTTAGGCCCTGCGACAAAAATTTCCTACGCCGCCGACTGGTCGGAATATTTCGGCCATCACCCGCAAAATGGCAGCAATGATATCATTTTTCATCTCGATGATTTATGGGCCGATAGCAATATCGACTTTATCGGTATTGATAATTACATGCCGCTGGCCGATTGGCGTGAAAGCGTGGACCATCTCGATGGTCAGGTCTGGCCGTCCATTTATGACCGCGCCTATTTGCAAAGCAATATTGAGGGCGGGGAATATTATGATTTCCATTATGCCAGCGCGGCTGACAGGGATAATCAGATCCGTACTCCTGTCATTGACACGGCCCATGGGGAAGATTGGGTTTTTCGCGCCAAGGATATTAAAAACTGGTGGCTGAACCAGCATTATCATCGCCCCAATGGGGTGCGTGAGGCGCAACCGACCCCATGGGTGCCGCAATCAAAACCTGTCCGCTTTACCGAGCTTGGTTGCGGGGCTGTGCATTTGGGAGCCAATCAGCCAAACCGGTTTAACGACCCCAAAAGCGCCGAGGGCGGTCTGCCTTTTTATTCCAATGGCGGGCGCGATGATGCCATGCAAAGAGCTTTCTTGCAGGCGCATCTTTCCTATTGGCACGAAGGGCAGAATAATCCCGTCTCCAATCAATATGGCGCGCCCATGCTGGAGGTCGACGCTTTGGCGCTTTACGCCTGGGATGCAAGACCGTTTCCGGATTTTCCCTTTCGCGAAACCGTCTGGGCCGATGCGGGCAATTGGAATACCGGCCATTGGCTTGCCGGACGCACGGATCTTGTGGCGCTGGAAGACATATTGGCTGCGCTGACAGGGTCTGACATTACGGCACTTTTCTATGAAGCGCCGCCGGCGCTGATAACCGGCTTTGTAATAGATCGCCCCATGGCATTGCGCGATGCCTTGCAACCCTTGCTCGATTATTTCCAGCTGGCTTTGATTGAAAGCGAAAGCGGGCTGCATATCCGCCCGCGCTATGGCCGTGTTGTGGGGGCGCTTGAATATGGTGACATGGTTGCCGCGGAGGATAGTGATTATACCATCACTATTGGCGAGGCGATTGAAGCGCCATCGGCTTTGGCGCTTTATTATAGTGATGGTGGGGCTGCCTATGAAGCGGCGGTGGCCGAAGTGCAAGATCCGATTGCCCGAGGTCATGGTCTGGCGCGCCTTGCCATGCCCTTGGTTCTGGAGAGCGGGGAAGCGGTTTTGGGGGCAAGGCGATTGCTTGCGGAAATAAGGGCGCGGCGCGATAGCATATCTTTTGAATTGCCATGGGATGCATTTGTCTGGGAGGCGGGGGATGTCATCTCGCTCAGCCTTGAAGGCAGGGTGCAAAATTATCGCATTGACGAGATTAGCACCGGTGACACAAGGGTGATAAGCGCCTCGCAAGCGCCATTACTGTCCGGGCTTGTGCGGGGGCAGGATTTGCGGGCCTTGCCGACACCGGAAGGCGCTGCCCCGCAGCCGGTTTTCGGGGTGATGGAAGCGCCAATCATTTCCGGCCAGCCGCCGACAGTTTTTGCCTATGCCTATAGTGCCCCATGGCCGGGGCGGGTCGCGCTTTATGAAGACAATGTTTTACAAGGCGAGATCTCGTCGCCTGCGCTTATCGGGCGGCTAACAGCAGAGCTGCCATCAGGTGCGGGCGGGCGCTGGCTTTACGGGCAGGAAATTGCCTGCACCTTGCAAGGGGGCGTTCTCTCCTCCCTTGACAAGCCCGCAATATTGGGGGGCGCACATCTTGCCTTTCTCGACCATGGCAATGGCGCTTTTGAAATGTTGCAATTTGTCGAGGCGCGTTTGCAGGGCGATGGTAGTTGGCGGCTATCGACCCTGTTGCGCGGGCAGGGGGGAACGGAATTTTTAAGTGCCAATCCGGTGCCGGCGGGGGCAAGGCTGGTGATTTTCAATCAGGCGCTTTTGCCTTTTGATGCCGCGCAATTTCAGGCCGGTGCGGATTATCTATGGCGCGCCGGGCCTTCTGGCCTGCCGCCTGAAAGTGCCGGCTATCAAAGCGCCGGCTTCACCTATAATCGCATTGCCATGCGTCCCTTATCGCCGGTGCATTTGCGGGTTCGGGAAATTGCCGGAGATATTCAGCTTTTCTGGACCCGCCGCACCCGTATTGGCGGCGATGACTGGGCGGCTCTGGAGGTGCCCTTGGGCGAGGCGGACGAGCGCTATCAGCTGCAGATCATTGCCAATGATATTGTCCTGCGGGAGGAGGAAACAAGTGCGCCCAGCTTTGTCTATAGTGCAGCCGCACAAGGGGTGGATTGGGCGGGATTGGCACCGGGGACACAAATCATGATTGCCATCGGGCAGATTTCGCAAAGCTATGGGGTCGGGACAAAATTAACCGGGCTGATTGCGACCACTTAAAAAGACAAGGCTTCCATCAATAGCGAACGCGCTTAGAGCCTTTTCGGTTTTGATTGAGTCAAAACCGGGCTCTAAGTCTTTGTTTTGAGCACTTCTTATCCGAAAACCGGTTCCCACTTTTCGGGAAGTGCTCTAGATTTGCGGCATTGGTTGATTTTAAGCAGGAAAAAGCCTTGGCCAAAGACCCATATTCCGTTCTGGGCCTCTCCCCCGATGCCAGTAATGGCGATATTCGCATGGCCTATCGAAGGCTGGCGAAAACATGGCACCCTGATCGCAATCCGGGAGATGCCAAGGCCGAGGAAAAGTTCAAAGAGATCAGTAATGCTTTTGCCCTGCTTGGGGATAAGGAAAAACGCAAGGCCTTTGATCGCGGTGAGATTGATGCCGATGGCAACCCGATCATGGCTGGCCTTGGCGGGGACTTTGCTGGCGGTGCTGGAGGGGGTGGTTTCGAGGATATTTTTGCCGATCTTTTCAACCGGCAAAATGGTGGCTTTGGCGGCCGGCGGGCCCCGCAAAGGGGCCGCGATATGCGTTTTCGCATCACTATCGGTTTTATCGAGGCGGCCAAGGGAGCAACAAGGCGGGTAAGCATGCCTGACGGCCGCGCCGTGGATGTCAGCATTCCCGAAGGTCTGCGCCATGGCCAATCCCTGCGCCTGAAAGGCAAGGGTGGGGCGGGGGTCAATGGCGGGCCCATGGGGGATCTTTATGTGGAGGTCGAGGTGGCGGCGCATCCCTATTTTCGTCTCGAAAAGGGGCTTATCCATCTCGATGTGCCAATCACCTTGCGCGAGGCGGTGCTGGGGGAGACGATCACCATTCCAACCATTCACGGGGATGTGTCGATTAAAATTCCCAAAGGCGCAAGCTCCGGCACATCGCTTCGGGTAAAAGGCAAGGGCATATATAATCCCAAAACCAAACAGCGCGGAGACCAGATAGCCAAATTGCACATTAAATTGCCCGGCCAGCCGGATCCGGCGCTTGAGGCTTTTGTAGCCGGTTGGCGCTGCGAGGAAGACAAGGACATCAGGCAGAAATTTCAGCACTAAATCGGCTGTAAAAGATGATTTTCCCGCCAAACGGGCATTGCGGCAAAAGGGCAACCACCTGTAGTTTCTGGCAGGGGCCGGATCAATCAGATTCCGGCGCGCTGGGTAATGTCCGCATGATTATCCGTCAAGATCAGCGGTTACAATATGGAAGGGAGCCAGTGATAGACGACGCCAAACGCATAAAGCTTGAAGAGCTGGTTTCGGCAATGCCCGATAGCGCGCTTGAAAAGCTGGACAAGGCTCTGTCCGCTGGCGGTGACCCGTTGGGGGCGGCAAGTCCGGTGCTGGCTGCGTTAATTGCCGATGAATTGCAAAAGCGGGCGCAGGAAAATGCCGCGCAAGCCGCGCCGGAAACAAAAATCCCCAAAGCGCAAAAACCTGACGCCGCATCATTGATGCAGGCCCCCATGCAGCAAGTCACCACCATGTTCAATATTGATATTGATGCTGGTGAGAAGGCGGATTCACGAAAGGCGGCGTCACAAGATCCTTCGAGCTGTTTGTGGGTTGATGATGTTGTCGGTAAACAGGAAGCCAGCCAATCGTCTTTGGGCAAGCCTATAAAGGTCGATGGGAAGCAGCCCCAGATAGCAAAAAAGACAGCAATAAAGACAGCGAAAAAGATTGAGGGCGATGGTGCGGCTTTGGCCGCGGCACAAAAGGCTTCCCAATCCCCTGAGCAGACAATATCACCAAAATCCGCGCAGCGGGCCGCCGAAGCGCCCATCCAATCTCCGGCGCCACCAGCGTCTCCTCCTTTGCAGGAAGTCGCCAAACAACAGCCAGACCAGCCAGCGGCAATATTGGAGCCTCTGCCTTTGGGCGATATCATGCTCAAGCCGCGCAATGCCATGCATGCATTTTTTGGCCCCCTAGAAGGCCTGATCACAGATCCGGTGCATTATGCCCCGCGTCAGGAAGGAACGATTGCGAGCACCTCTTTGCCGGCCATTTGGCGGCTTTTGAATGAAGAGATTGGCAGTGGCATTATTCGCGATAGCTGGGTTCGCTATGAAACGCGCATGCATGCGCCAGAGCAAGCCAATGATCAACTGGCATTGGAGAAATTGCTAAAGGATATGCATCGCCCGGCAGAAATGACCATTCGCAAGCTGGCACGCAAGGCCGGTAAAGAGCCGGGCTATCGGCGCTCGCTTATTTTGCGTCTTGGCGGGGAAGCGGTTTACGGGGATTTGCTGGAATTGGGCCTGATGCTGCCCCATGCGAAATTGCTGGGCAAGCTATATCGCGCTGTGGTATCCTCGGCTCCCTTGCCGGATCGCCATGCCCGCATCGCCATGCATCTTGTGCAATATGCGCAAAAAAGCGCTGCCCGGGTGCGCTATGGGTTTTGTCTGTTTCTGGCCAAGCTATGGTCGCCGGTGGAAGCGCTGAAATTGCAGTCGATTTTCAGCGAATTGCGCCGTCAGGCCGGTGCGCCTTTCAAGCCGGAATTGGATGAATATGTCACCGATGCTCTGGCTTCGCGGCTTGATCGGCAAAATTCCTGGCTGGAGCGCCAGACCGCCCTTGATGGTATGGATGAGGCGGTGGTCGGGGTATTTTCCTGTTTTGCTGATTGCTGTCTGGACCTCAATAATTTTGAGGAAAAGGATTTGCCGGTAGAATTACGCGACATTACCAAAAATTATGGTCGCCAGTCAGGGCTGTATTTTGACCGTTTGCTGGATCAGGCCGTGGTCAGCCTGCGTGAGGCCTTGCCGGCGTCGGCGCAGGATATTGGCCGTGATCCGGGCGCTGAACTTTTGATGGAGCGGGCGATTACCGCCACCGGATTTCTGGGGGAAAATGACGGGCGTGCAGATTCGCTGGGTCGCCTCGAGGCCTATGACAAGGCACGCAAATCAAGCACGGATGCGCTGCTGGATGCGGTTGCGGTGCTGGAAAAATTCATGGCGCCCGGGCCGACCAGAGTTGAAAATGAAGCAGCTATTGCTGCCCTTTGCGAGCAACTTTCTGCTCTGGCGGAGCGCCTGCAAAACCCCAGCGATGCCCGCAAAACGGTGGCACGTTTGGAAGCCATCATGCATGCGGCGTAACCACCTGCTTTCATTACCTTTTTTTCACAATAGCGCCATTGGCTTGTAATGCGCAAAAGCGCACAAATATCGAGGATCATCGCAGCACATCTAAAGGCTTTGCTCCTTGGTGGGGGAGCCGTTAGATTGAGTGCTTCGGATTTTGGAAATTTGTTTGAAATTTTAGAACCAATGCCGGGGGGCACATCTTTGTTGGGTTGCTGGAAGCTGCCAGCAGAAAGATGAAAGGGCTATGGAAAGGAAAGAAGACGACCATGCTTACAAAAGCCAAAGGGAAATCCTTGTTAAAAGCAAAAACGTCACGCAATGCGCTTGTGGCTGCGGTCTTGGGTGGGGCGGCATTATCGGCAATGTTTTTTTCCGGGGCGATTGCCAATGTGCAGCCGCCGCGCTTGTTGACCCCGCCGGCCAGCTATGATGGCCAGCTATCCTTTGCGGATCTGGTGGAACGGGTCTCACCGGCTGTTGTCAGTATTCATACAGAAAAAAATGTGCGGGTCGCTGCCCTGCCGCCAGCTTTGGAGGATCGCTATCGTTTCCGCTTTGGTGGCGACGGGTTTGACGAGCGGTTCTCGCAAGAGCGCCGCTCGGTTGCGGAAGGGTCCGGGTTTTTTGTGGATGACAAGGGGCATGTGGTTACCAATAATCATGTTATTGCCGGGGCGGAAAAAATCACTGTCCGGCTCAATGATGGCCGCGAATTGGATGCCGAAGTGGTAGGCATTGATCCGGGTACGGATTTGGCGGTACTGAAGGTCGATGTCGATAGCCGCCAGCCCTTTGTGCGGTTTGCCGATGATGTTGAATTGCGGGTTGGCGACTGGGTTTTGGCAGTTGGCAATCCCTTCGGCCTTGGTGGCACGGTAACCTCCGGCATTGTCTCTGCTTTGGGGCGTGATAATTATGCGCCGGGCAATTATTCCGATTACATTCAAATTGATGCGCCGATCAATCGCGGCAATTCCGGTGGGCCGACTTTTGACCTGCAAGGGCGGGTGGTTGGCGTCAATACGGCGATTTATTCTCCCACCGGCGGGTCCGTTGGTATCGGCTTTGCCATTCCGGCTTCTACTGCCAGTAATGTGGTTCAACAGATTATTGAAAATGGCAGCGTTTCCCGGGGCTGGCTTGGTGTTTCTATTCGCGATGTTGATAATAATCTCGCCATGGCGATGGATCTTGATTCAACCAAGGGCGCGCTGGTTGCCGATGTCATGCCGGATACGCCTGCGGCCAAAGCCGGATTTCAATCGGGCGATGTTGTGTTGCTGTTCGATGGCAAGGAGGTTGATAGCGCCCGCGCGTTAACCCGTCTGGTGGGCAGTATTGAGCCGGGCGAGAATGTGAAAGTGCAAGTTGCCCGCGATGGCAAGCTTAAAAATTTCACCGTAAAATTGGGTGAGCGCAATATGGATGAGGAGGGCGCCGATTTTTCTGGCAAGGGTGCAGGAAAGCAAAGCTCCTTGCTGGATGAATTGGGCGTTCGCTTTGGTGCGCTGGATGACGAGATGCGCGAGCGCCTCGACATTGAGGAGGATGTGAAGGGGGTTGTGGTCACGGCGGTTCGATCGGGATCCCCTGCTGACGAGGCCGGGCTTTCACGCGGCACAATCATTCTCAAGGCTGATAACCAGACGGTTGAGCAGAAAAGTGATCTCGAATCCATTATTGACAAAGCCAAAGGCGAAGGGCGCGAAGCCATTTTATTGCGGGTGCAAATAGACAATCGCAAGGATTTTAGAGCCCTGCCATTGGAAAATAATGAGTGATCCTATGGAAATAGACAATGGAGAGACCTATATCCCGATCATATGGACTTGTCGCCAAAACCCGGAATATCTGGCGTAAGCCCTTATGGTGCGGGGGATGTGATGGCGGAAATTCTATCCGGCATTTGCATTGCCTGTTTTAGTTTTTAACCCCCCTCAATCAAGGTAAAAAGAGACCATGAGAATTTTAGTAATTGAAGATGATGCTTCCGCAGCGGCCTTTCTGGTAAAAGGGCTGCGCGAAGCGGGCCATGCGGTCGATCATTCTCTTGATGGTGCGACGGGGCTGAACATGGCCGAAGCCGGTGGCTATGACGCCTTTGTCATCGACCGCATGTTGCCGGAACTCGATGGGCTGAGCCTGTTGCAAAAGCGCCGCGATGCGGGTGATGAAACGCCGGCTCTTTTTCTGTCGGCCTTGGGGGAAGTCGATGATCGGGTTGCCGGGCTACAGGCGGGCGGTGATGACTATCTGGTCAAACCCTATGCCTTTTCGGAATTGCTGGCCCGGGTTGAGGCTTTGGGTCGCCGCCGGGCACCGTCCAATGTTACCACCAAATTTACGGTGGGCGATTTGGAGATGGATATTTTGTCGCGCACTGTGCGCCGCGCAGGCAAAAAAATAGATTTGCAGCCTCGCGAATTTCGCCTGCTGGAATATCTTATGCGCCATGCAGGCAATGTTGTGACGCGAACCATGTTGTTGGAAAATGTCTGGGAATATCATTTTGATCCGCAAACCAATGTGATTGATGTGCATATCTCCCGTTTGCGCAGTAAAATCGATAAGGATTTCGACAAACCGCTTTTGCGCACTGTGCGCGGAGCCGGGTATAAACTATCCGATGAGGATTAATTGCTTTATTGGAATTTCCGCCATTCATTGATAGGGTCTAGAGCACTTCTGCGAAAAGTGGGTCCTTCGACAAGCTCAGGATGAGGCCGGTTTTCGGATAAGAAGTGCTCAAAACAAAGACTTAGAGCCCGGTTTTGATGGAATCAAAACGAAAATAGACTCTAAGAGCGCGTCTATGATAGGCGCGTGTAAACGGATGGACAGGCATGGCGGGCAATCGGCCTCACGAACAAGCAAGGGATGATGTTTCACAAGATGTGGGGCAGAGTGCGGACAAATGGCGCGTCGCCAATCTTGTTCCGCGCCTTTTTCGCACCACGGCCTTTCGCGTCACCATTGTCTATATGCTGCTATTTGTTGTGGCGGTCGGGCTGCTCGGCGCTTTCATCTATCGGGCGACCATTGTCGAACAACGCAGCAAGGTCGAGCAGGAATTGCGCGAGGAAATTTTTCTGTTTCATGCGGTCTATGAAGATAAAGGCCTGTTGGGGCTTGGCCGCTTCATGGACAAGCGGGTTTCGCTTAGTCATACAGTGCTTTATTATATGGTGGTGCCGCCCTATGGCAATAAAATCGCCGGTAATCTGACCAATTTTCCGACCGGCGATTATAAAAAAGATGAATTGTTTGAATTTACCTATGAGCTGGTTTCGCGCAATGATAATGATCCCTTTGGCGAGCCGGCGATCGAAGTGCGCCCGGCGATGGCGCTGGTGACGCGGTTCCCGCCCCGCGGACGCCAGTCGCTGGGGCCTTTGGTGCTGGTGGGGCGTGATGTTACCGATATTGTCAGCATACGGAATGCGGCACGCTCTGCAATTTTCCACGTCGGGTTGGTGACATTGGTGTTAGGGCTTGTGGTTGGTATCGCTTCGTCGCGGGCCTTTTTGCAGCGGCTCGACGATATCAACCGCACCGCAAGCGCTATCAGAAGCGGCGATTTGACCAAAAGAATCCCCTTATCGGGGGGCGGTGATGAATTTGATAATCTCGCGGTCCATCTCAATATGATGCTTGAGCAAATTGAACGCCTGATGGTTGGCATGCGTCAGGTTAGCGATAATATTGCCCATGATTTGCGCTCGCCACTAACGCGTATTCGATCCCGTCTGGATGATGCTTTGCGTGCCGATGATGCCAGCCAGCGCCAGGCGCTGGTTGAAACAGCAGAGGATGTGGAGCGCCTGCTGGCAACCTTTAATGCCTTATTGGCGATGACACGGATTGAATCCGGGGAGCGGCGTAAAGGGTTTGAAGTGATTGATCTAGGGGATCTGGTGGAGGAAATTGCCGAGCTTTATGAACCGGCCGCCGAAGAAGCCGGATTTGAACTCTCCTGCCATATGGCGCCGGTGCCCCCCATCTATGCGTCACGGGAATTGATTTCGCAGGCTTTGTCGAATTTGCTGGATAATGCTTTTAAATATGCCCGCCATGAAAATGGTCAAAATCCCCGCCCGAAAATTGAAATTCGCCTGACACCGAAGCTTGGTGGCGGGGCGCTGCTGGAAGTGCTTGATAATGGCCCCGGTGTTGCGCCGCAGGATCGCCAGCGGATATTGAACCGTTTTGTCAGGCTCGATCAAAGCCGAACAAGCACGGGTAGTGGCCTTGGACTGTCCATGGTGGCGGCTGTGGTGGCGGCCCATCATGCCAGCCTTTCCATCGGCGACGGGCTGGCGCGGCCAAATCCGGAGGACGGGGAACAGGGCTATGGTCTCGGGGTGCGCATTGCTTTTCCACCAGCAGAAAAGAAAGCCGGGCAGCTTGCAAATAGTGGGGCAGAATTGGCCAGGGGCGAAGCGGCGACAAAACCGACCCACGGCTAGAGCACTTCTGCGAAAAGTGGGTCCTTCGACAAGCTCAGGATGAGACCGGTTTTCGGATAAGAAGCGCTCAAAAACAAAAACTTAGAGCCCGGTTTTGATTCCATCAAAACCGAACAGGCTCTAGAGTCCTGGCCTCAGAACAGCGAAATTCCCCTATTTTGTAGAAAAAATAAGGGAAATAGCGAATTCCTCACTTGCACTTTGAAAAAAATCACCCCCCTAGTGAGGAAGTGGCGGGGTCTTGGTGAGAGCAAAAATGCTTTTCCGGCTCTGCTGCCCTATTTTTGAACATAACCGGTCCTATAGGGGCCATCTATCAATTGAGGAATTTACCCATGAGTAAAGCTGACTTTATCGCCAATGTCGCCAAAGCAGGCGATTTGAGCAATGCAGAAGCCAAGCGCGTTGTTGAGCTGGTCTTCGGCGAAATCGAAAAAGGCCTGAAAAAATCCAAAAAAGAAGGCCGCTACACGATCGGCACTTTTGGCACTTTCAACATCACCAAGCGTGCCGCCCGCAAGGGGCGCAACCCACGCACAGGCGAAGAGATTCGCATCAAGGCGTCTAAAAGCTTGCGCTTTAAGCCATCTTCCAATTTGAAAAAAGCAGCTGGCTGCTAGCGCACTTCCCGAAAACCGGAAACCGGTTTTCGGATAAGAAGTGCAACAAAACAATAAATGAGAGGGTTTTCGTGATTCAAAGAAGCGCGAAAATGCTCTCATTGCCTTTTGGCCTTCAGGCTTAAAATGGAAAACCCGTCGGCTGGTCTGGCGGGTTTTTCTTTACGGAATGACCCTGTATACCAGTTTTATGACCGCTAATTTTCATCTCCCGGATAGCCCTCTTGCCATGGCTCTGGCGGTGCGCCTTGGGCAAGGGGCGACAGGCTTGCCACGGGGGGCGGCCTCGCAAGCGGCTTTGCAGGAGCGAAAAGCCTGGCTGGATAGTCTTGGCAGAAGGGATGCGTATTTTTTGACGCTGGCGCCAAATGTGCAGGATTTTTTGAGTGTGGTGGCGCAAAATTCACCCTATCTGCGCAAGCTTATGATGCGCGAAACCATCAATTTCAAAGATCTGTTGAGCGCGCCCATGGGACAGGTCTATGAAGGCATAATGACCACAGCCGGTGATGTTGCTGATTGTAGGGATTTCGAAAAAGCGCAACGGGATTTACGTCATGCCAAGCAGTCCATGGCTTTGTTCTTGGCACTGGCGGATTTGGGTTGTGTCGCCAGCACCCGGGAGATTATGGGCGTCTTGTCGCATTTTGCCGATCGCTGCATCCATACAAGTTTTTTGACGGCGGTTCGGGAGGTCACCGGGCAAACGCCGGATTTGTTTGATCAGGATCTAATCCATGCGGACATTTCCGGTATTTGCGTCATTGCCATGGGCAAGCTCGGGGCGGAAGAATTAAACTATTCCAGCGATGTGGATATTATTGTTCTGTTTGACCCGGATGGTTTGCCGTTCAAGGCCAATGAAGAGGGCGTGCGCGCGCCGCCAGCGGGATTTGATATTGCCCGCTTCATGAAGCGCATCACCCATAAGGGTGTGGCGCTCCTGCATGATCAAACGCAAGATGGTTATGTCTTTCGCACGGATTTGCGCCTGCGTCCCAATCCGGGATCGACGCCGGCAGCGGTGAGTATTCATTTTGCCGAGCGCTATTATGAAATGTCCGGACAGAACTGGGAGCGTGCGGCTTTCATCAAGGCGCGGGCCGTAGCCGGGGACAGGGTTTTGGGGCGGCAATTTCTGGAGCGTTTGCGGCCCTTTGTCTGGCGCAAATATCTCGATTATGCGGCGATTGAGGATATTCATTCCATCAAGCGACAAATTCATGCGGTTAAAGGTGGTGGCGAAATAGAATTTATTGGCCATGATTTGAAATTGGGGCGGGGCGGGATTCGTGAAATCGAATTTTTTGTGCAAACCCAGCAATTAATTCTTGGTGGCAAGAACCCTGATCTGCGGGCGCGGGAGACATTGCAAAGCCTGATTGATTTGCAGGCTGCCGGGCAAATTTCCCAAAAAGCCAAAGAGGAATTGTCGGAGGCTTATTTGTTTTTGCGGCATGTGGAGCATCGCTTGCAAATGCTCGAAGATGCGCAAACGCACAAGATTCCCAAAAATATTATCAAGCGCACCCATCTTGCACATCTTTGTGGTTTTACGGATGAAGCGGATTTGGAAGCAGCGCTGCGGGGTCATCTGGTCAAGGTGCAAAACTGGTATGCGGCTTTGTTTGAAGACGCCGAAGATTTGAGTGTTGAGGCCGGATCGCTGGTTTTTACCGGGGTTGAAAATGACCCGGAAACTTTACGGACCTTGAAGAGGCTTGGCTTTGAGGATGCCGATTATATTTCGGCAACCATAAGGCGCTGGCATGCCGGGGGGATGCGGGCAACGCGCACAGCGCGCGGGCGTGAATTATTGACAAAGCTTGTTCCGCCGCTTTTGGCAAGATTGGCAAAGGCCGACAATCCGGATGAAACATTTCGCGCCTTTGAGCGATTTTTGGAACATATGCCTGCCGGCGTTCAGGTGTTTTCTTTGTTTTTGAACAATATGCGCGTGGTTGAGCGGGTGGTCGATCTCATCAATCTATCGCCAAGTCTGGGCAGATTGTTGGCAGAGCGTAGCTATTTGATTGAAAACCTGCTGGATGAAAATTATTTAAAATTTGAACCCTCGGCTAAATTATTGCAGGAGATGCCGCCCGCCAAGGAAGCGGATATCGAAACCATTCTCGATGATACAAGGCGTTTGGCGCGCGAGCAGCGGTTTAAAATTGCCGCACGGTTTTTGCTGCACTATGCAACCCCGCGCGAAACCGGTCGGAATTTTACGACCATAGCCGATGCATGTATTACCCGCCTTGCGGCGTCGATTGGCGATGTGGTCGGTAAAAAAATACAGCGCCCTGCCGGACAGCTGGCGATATTGGGCATGGGGCGATTGGGTGCCGAGGCGCTCACCTACCAATCGGATCTGGATGTGGTTTTTATTTATGATGCGGCCCCGTCCGTCCCTGCCGCCAATGCGCCGGATGCCGCCACATGGTTTACCCGTCTGGTGCGCAGGCTGGTAACATCGCTGAGCGTACAGACGCAGGAGGGCGGCTTATACGAAATAGACATGCAATTGCGGCCATCAGGCCGGGCCGGGCCGATTGCGGTTAATTTCGATTCCTTTGCCTCTTATTACAAAGAAGACGCATGGGTCTGGGAATTGCTGGCTCTGCTTAAAGCGCGGGTGATTTATGGGGAGGGGGATTTACCGGCCCGTCTTGAAGACCAAATCACAAAGATCTTGACCCAAAAGCGCCCGCCGGAAAAAATCCGCACGGACATAACCGAGATGCGCCTTCGTCTGTTACGGGAAAAGCCGGGCCAGTCCCCATGGGATGTCAAGCTGTGGCATGGCGGGCTGACCGACATAGATTTCATCGCCCAGGCCATGGCGCTCATTCATCCGCAAAAAAACACGCGCTATCCGCGCCATATGGTTTGCGCCTTGAAGGCACTTTGTGATGAAGGCTTTTTGTCGCGCTCGGTGACAGAGGAGCTGATTGGGGCGGCGCGG
>JALSJA010000216.1 GCA_026989615.1 Parvularculaceae bacterium
GCGGATTTCATGCTTTGCACGACCGCTTCGGGC
The DNA here is from genome assembly GCA_026989615.1 of Parvularculaceae bacterium. Classification (GTDB taxonomy): domain Bacteria; phylum Pseudomonadota; class Alphaproteobacteria; order Caulobacterales; family Parvularculaceae; genus S012-90. The sequence continues at coordinate 34 of JALSJA010000216.1, forward strand.
GGCGTATCGGCGAGAAAATGTTTGGCCATCTTACGGCAGATATGATCCACGGTTGAAGGATGGCGAGCCAGATCATTCAGGATGCGGATCATTTGATTGGGGTTATCATTTTCTTCCGCATAGGTTTTGCCCAATATGGTGCGTGGGCCCGGTTGATGAAAATTTGGTTTAAAAATATAGTGTGCGGGCTCTATGCCATACGGGATTTCCCATGGTGTGCCGATGGAATGACCGGACAGCGCATCGGCCATTTCCGCAACGTCATTTTGGGTATAGCCGCTATTGACCCCCAAAGTGTGCAATTCCATCAATTCGCGGGCAAGGTTTTCATTGGCACTATTGATACCATCCCCCCATGGGGCATCCTTGCCGATAGAGCTTTCATTATCGAGATAAATCAGCATGCCGGGGTGTAAGATTGCGGCAAGCAGCATTTCGGAAAACTTGCCGGTCAAATGACGCCGACAGACATCGCGCTCAAAAGCGCCTGCCAGACTGGTGGTGTCGGCGGTGGCCTGAATGGAGAAATGATTGCCCCAAAAGCGCGTTAAACGCTCGAGAAAAGGGGTGGGGGAGGTGGTGGCCAGATAATCCCGCATTCTGATTTCGTGAAACCAAAGACGCCCCTGGGGCCAGTCTATCAATTCCATATAGTCATCAATATGGGGAATGCCGGGGGTTGGGGATTTTTGTCGCAAAAGATCGATCATTGCGATGGATGCCAGATGCCGGTCAACGGTGAGGCTGTCCCCATAAGTGTCATTAAAGCCCGGATGGATAAACAGGCTGGTTCTGGTAGTGGCCAGACCATGGGTATAGCGCGTGGCCGATTGCTGGAGCTGGTTTTTCAGCCATTGCTTTGGATCAACCGAAGCCTCTCTTAATTCATCGGGCAGGGCCCCGAGGCAAAAGCGATTGACGGCAATGACGGCCTCTATTGTGACATTGGCAGCAAGGGGACGATCATCATAGGTGAGGTCTATATCGGTAATAGATGGGCGGCGCGAGCTGGTTGAATTGGTGCCGGTTGATTTCCCCGAAGCGCTCTGCCCGCGCAGATAATATTCTCCGCCCGAAGCAGTTTTAAGGCCGGGTTGCGGGCGGATAGCTTCGCGCACTTGTGCAAGACGTTCCTGCAAGGACGGTATGGCCGGGGTTGCCGGTTTGCGGGTGCGTGGATTGGGTGCGGGGTCGGAAAAGCTTCCCTTTCGCACGAGGCCGGTGCGGGTATATTCCACCGGTTTTGCCGGAATCGATCCCGGAGACGATAGGGGGGTCTGGCTTGTGCGTCGGCTCACATAGGCGGGCGGTTTTTCATCCCTTGATATTTTTCGCGTATCGGGGTTCAGGCTATCAGGCAGATTTTCAAAAACCTGTCGGTTTGAGGGGTCGCTCACAAATAAATCCTCCCGATAAAGCCTTGCGAAAAAGGCGGCGTATGGATCATTACTGCATACTGGTCCTATTCAAACGTTATAGCGCTTATTTTCCGTCGCCGCCTATTAAAACCGCTTTAGAAATGGGTGTTGTATTTCAGGAAAAGCCTGAGTTTCGTATTTATGGTGCTGGAAGCGGAAAAAACATGCGAAGATTTTGGCAAATCACTGCGTTTGCAGTTTTATGCTCCAAAACGAGAGGAAAACACCAAACGCTTTATGGTGAAGCGTCTTTCAGAAATGTTTTTATCATTTTTTCTGAATCGATAAAACGCCAGTCATAGCTCTCATAATCGTCAAGCGGTTTGGCGGCGATGATTTCAGCCTCGGTTTTTCCCGCCTGTTTCAGCGCTAAAACCCGTTGCTGGCTGTCTTTTAGAATTGCGATCATCTCTTCTATATCCTGACGGTTTGAAAGAGGGCCATGACCGGGGATGACTTTTGTCTCTGCATCAATTTGCCCGGCATAATATTCGAGATTGGCAATATAGCCGGCAACCGTGCCGCCACCATCAAGGTCGATATAGGGCCAGCGGCCGGAAAAAAATGTATCGCCGAGATGGATGATATTGGCGTCTTTGAACGTGACGACAGCATCACCATCGGTATGGGCGTTTTGGGGATGGCTGACAAATATTTCGTGATCGTTCCAGTGAAAACTGACCGTTTCGGAAAAAGTGATAATGGGCAGGCCTGCTTCAGAAGGCTGTTCCTGACTTTCCAGCAAGCGTTTGCGGACATTATCATGGGCAATGATTGTCGCGCCACTATCGGCCATTTGTTCATTGCCGCCTGTATGATCCCCGTGATAATGGGTGTTGATCACATAAGAGAGGGGCTGGTCGCTGCGCTCGGCCACGGCGGCAAGGATTTTCTCCGACATATGGGCGAACTGGTCATCGATCAGGAAAGCGCCATCATCACCCACGCTGAGGCCGACATTGCCACCTGCGCCTTCAATCATATAAATGCCGCTGCCTAGATCGGTGATGGAAAGTTTGACATCTTTGCTTTGTGCCATGGCGGTAAGACCGATAGTGGTGGCGAGCGCCAAAGCGGTGCTGGTGTAGAATAATTTTCTGATCATGAGGGGGCTGCGCTGTCCTGAATGGGTGTTTGGGGATATCGGGCATATTAACCCTTTTTGGGGCGGGAAATAAGCTTTTTCATTGCAGGAATGCGACAAAGCACAGATTTGTGAGCAGGATGAGGGGTTTATGGGTGTTTTTCCCTGAATCTGACTTGAATCTGGCATGACTGTCGCATTATCTTTCATGGCTTGGAACGGACGAAGCCTGTAATGCTTGCGCTTGATTTTGAAAGAAACCTGCCAATGACCGAATGGAGCCCAAAAAGCTGGCGCGATAAGCCGGCCAAACATATTCCGGAGGATTATCCGGACGGGGCGGCCTTGGCGGCGGTGGAGCAGGAATTATGCACCCATCCGCCATTGGTATTTGCCGGGGAAGTGCGCACATTGCGCCAACGCCTTGCGGAAGTGGCCGAGGGCAAAGCCTTTTTGTTGCAAGGGGGCGATTGCGCCGAGAGCTTCAAGGAGTTTCATCCGGACAATATTCGCGATACATTCCGGGTCTTGCTGCAAATGGCCGTAGCGCTAACCTTTGGCGCGGCAACGCCAGTGGTAAAGGTTGGGCGTATGGCCGGACAGTTTGCCAAGCCGCGCTCCAGCGCGGTTGAAACCCAAAACGGTGTGACTTTGCCCAGCTATCGCGGGGATAATATTAACGGTATGGCGTTTACCCCCGAAGCGCGCCAACCCGACCCGCAGCGATTGTTGAAAGCCTATGGTCAATCGGCGGCAACCTTGAATCTCATTCGCGCTTTTGCCAAAGGGGGCTATGCGGATTTGCGCAATGTCCATCGCTGGAATTTGGAATTTGTGAAAGATAATCCGCAGGCGGAACAATATCGGGAAATTGCCGATAAAATTTCTGAAGCGATCGAGTTTATGGATGCTTGCGGCGTGACTTCCGATTATTCGCGGCCCATGTCGGAAGTTGAATTTTTTACCTCCCATGAGGCTTTATTGCTCGGCTATGAGCAGGCGATGACGCGCATTGATTCGACTTCCGGGCAATATTACGACACTTCGGCGCATCTGGTGTGGATAGGGGACCGGACCCGCCAGCCTGATGGAGCCCATGTGGAGTTTTGTCGCGGTATTGAAAATCCTATCGGCCTTAAATGCGGGCCATCACTGGAACCCGATGAATTATTGCGCCTTCTGGATATTTTGAATCCGCAAAATATTGCCGGACGGATTGTGCTTATCTCGCGCTTTGGGGCGGATAAAATCGGTACCGGCCTGCCGCGGCTGGTTTCGGCGGTAACCCGGGAACAACGTGCCGTTGTCTGGTCGTCCGATCCTATGCATGGCAATACGGTCAAAGCGGCCAATGGCTATAAGACCCGTGGCTTTGACAATATTTTGCGTGAAGTGCAGAGCTTTTTCGAGATATGCCGGGCCGAGGGGGCGCATCCGGGCGGGGTGCATTTTGAAATGACCGGTCAGCAGGTGACCGAATGTCTGGGCGGGGCGCAGGAAATTTCTGAAGATGATTTATCCTCGCGCTATCACACCCATTGCGATCCACGCCTTAATGCCAGCCAGGCGCTGGAATTGGCCTTTCGTCTGGCCGAGGGCTTGCGGGCCGACCGGACCAAGAAAGCGGCCAGTGCCGCCGCTTGAAAAGTGCCGCGGCCTTAAATTCGTAACACCCTGAAACAGGAGTTTACGCTATTGGGCGGTTTGTCGATTGCCTAAGGCGAGGGGGATTCATATTGTGCGCTGCGCAGGCTGGGCGAAAAGCCCCGTAAAATAAAGAATAAAGGGTGTTTACCGATGGTGTTTCGGGCTGGAGTGGCAGGGGCCGGTGTTTTTGGTGGCTATCATGCACAAAAATACACCGAAAGCGCACAGGCTGATTTGCAGGCGATTTATGATCTCGATGGCGATCGGGCAAAAGCCGGGGCCGAAAAGCAGAATTGCAAAAGCTTTACCGATTATGATGCTTTTCTCGATGCGATTGATGTTCTGACCATTGCAAGCCCGGCCTCGACCCATGGGGCGTTGGCGCGTCGCGCTTTGCAGGCGGGTAAGCATGTGCTGGTGGAAAAACCGATCGCCCTTGATCTTGAAACGGCGGATGAATTAATTGCCTTGGCGACGGATAAGAATCTCACCCTGCAAGTGGGGCATCAGGAGCGCTATGTATTTGAGGCCTTCGGTCTACTGGACCGCCCGTTCCAGCCTAAGCGCATTGAAAGCCGCCGCCTGAACAAGTTTTCCGGTCGCTGCATGGATGTCTCTGTGGTTTATGATCTGATGATCCATGATCTCGATCTGATTGTGCAATTACTGGATGCGGAGCCATGGGAGACCATTGCCAGCGCCGAATTTGTCCATGGCGAACATTCCGACCATACAGAAACCCTATTGCGTTTTGCTGAAGGGGAGGCGCGGCTGGCGGCAAGCCGGATTGTTGATGATCCCGTGCGGGATATTCGCCTTGTTTATGAAGATGGCGAAGTGCATCTCGATTTCCTGACCCGTAAAGTGACCAACACCACGACAACGCCATTGGCCCGTGATTTTGAACAGGGCGATGATGCCCCCCATGCCTTTCGTGACCCCCTTGGCTTTGGCACAGAACAATTTTTGCAGGCGGTAAAAACCGGTACAGCCCCCATCGTCACTGGCGGCCATGGACGGCGCGCCCTGGCTATGGCATTGGAAATTGAGCGCGTCGCCGGGCAGTCTTAGAGTTTTTGTCATACGGAGTTTTATTAGCATGAATGGTGTTTCTAATCTGGCCCTTGAGCGCGAAAGCCGCTTCGGCACAATTGCTTTTATTGATTTGAAGGCGCAGCAAAAACTGATCCGCGACAAGGTGGAAAAACGCCTGATCGCCGTGCTGGATCATGGGCGCTATATTGCCGGACCGGAAATTGACGAGCTGGAAGAGAAGCTGGCGGAAAAAACCGGCGCGAAAAAGGCAATTGCCTGTGCGTCTGGTACGGATGCGCTGATCATTCCGCTTATGGCCATGGGGATTGGTCCGGGCGATGCGGTGTTTCTTCCGGCCTTTACCTATAATGCCAGCGCCAATGCGGTGCTGATCGCCGGGGCGACACCGGTATTTGTGGATATTGATCGCGAAACTTTCAATATCTGTCCTGACCACCTAGCGGAACGCATAGCCGAAGTGGCGCGCGAGGGGAAGCTCAACATCAAAGCGATCATGCCGGTGGATCTGTTTGGCACGCCGGCTGATTATCCGCGCATTGCAAAGCTCGCAGAGAAATATGGTGCGATGGTGATCGCCGATGGCGCGCAAAGCTTTGGTGGCAGGCAGGACAGCAAATGGGTGGGGGCGCTTGCCCCTGTGACCGGCACCAGTTTCTTTCCGGGCAAGGCGCTTGGAGCCTATGGGGATGCCGGGGCGATTTTGCTGAATGACGAGACCATGCTGGAGCCATGCGCGTCTATTCGCTGGCATGGTACGGACGCCAAAAAACAAAACTCTATCCGTGTCGGGATGAATGGTCGCCTTGATACGTTCCAGGCGGCGGTGCTGCTGGAAAAGCTGGCTATCTTTTATGATGAGCTGGAAGCGCGCAAGAAAATCGCCAGGATTTATAATGAGCGCCTTGGCACATTGGCGGCGCCACAAAAAATGATGGACAATACCCAAAGCGGCTATGGCTATTATACTTTGGCCACAGAAAATCGCGATGCCATTCGCGAGACCATGAACAAGGTCGGTGTGCCAACGGCGATCTATTATATGACGCCATTGCACAAAATGCCGGCTTTTGCCGCTTATGCGCCTGCCCAAGGCCTGCCGGCTTGTGAATGGGCGGCGGAGCGGGTCTTGTCCTTGCCCATGCACCCTTATCTCAGCGAAGATCAGGCGCATTTCATCTGTGAAGTGTTTGAGGCAGCGGTTAGAGAAGCTTGCTGATCCTTATTGGTTGAAAGCGGGGGTGAACTTTCCCATAACAATAGGGGCAAATAAATGCCCTTATGGTGAGGAAAAGCCTTGTGACATCTTCTGCAAAATTCTGCCGTATTCTGGCAACTTTGGGTCCGGCCAGTGATGCCGAGGACCGGATGCTTTCGCTCCTGAAAGCCGGGGTTAATGCGTTTCGCATCAATTTCAGTCATGGCGAGCATAAAGATCATCAAAAACGCTTTGAAACCGTGCGCCGGGCAGAACAGCGCTTTGGCATGCCGGTACCAATATTGGCCGATCTGCAGGGGCCGAAAATTCGCATTGGGGCACTGAAAGACGGCAAGCAGACCCTTGTCTTTAATGACAGTCTCCGGCTTGTTCTCGGCAGTGAGGCCGATGAAGATGGCGTTTTGCCGATACCCCATAAAGAACTGTTCGATGTCTTGAAATCCGGCGATATGATCATGCTGGATGACGGCATGTTGCGTCTGAAGATCGAAGAGAATGACGGCAAACAGGCAATAGCCCGGGTTTTGGTGCCGGGGATTTTGATCGATCGCAAGGGGATCAATATTCCCGGAAGGCGCCTGCCAATCTCGGCCCTGACGCAAAAAGACCGGGAAGATCTTGACTTTGCTTTGGCCCAGGGGGCGGATTATATCGCCCTTAGTTTTGTGCAATGCGCCGATGATGTGCGTGAAGCCAAGAAACTGGTTTTGGGGCGGGCGAAACTGGTGGCGAAAATTGAAAAACCGGCTGCCCTTGATGAGATTGAAGATATTATTGCTCTGGCCGATGTCATCATGGTGGCGCGCGGGGATTTGGGGGTTGAGCTACCCTTGGAGCAGGTGCCGGTGCAGCAAAACCGGATTTTGCGCATTGCCCGTTCGGCGGGCAAGCCGGTTATCGTGGCAACGCAAATGCTGCAATCCATGATCGATTCGCCAATCCCGACCCGGGCCGAAGCGTCCGATATTGCGACCGCCGTTTATCGCGGTACCGATTGTGTGATGCTATCGGCGGAAACGGCGGTGGGGCGTCATCCTGAAACCGTGGTCGCGATTATGTCGCGGATTATTCAGGAGGTGGAGCGCGATGAATTTTTCTGGCAGGAAGTGCATGGACAGGCGGGCGATCCGGAACCCCATTCGGCTGAAGCGATTGCCGTTGCCACCCGCCACACGATTGACCTGTTGAATTGTCGCGGGATTATTGCCAATACCAAATCCGGCAGCACGGCCTTGGCCATGGCCCGGGAGCGGCCACGTGCCCGCATATTGGCGGTGACACCGCATATTGAAACCGCCCGCCAGCTGGCTATGGTGTGGGGGGTGACGCCGATTGTCACACCGGATTTTGAGACATTGGAAGCGGTGATTAAAGCTGTGCCGACTATTTTGCGTGAACATCTGGGTATGAAAAAAGGTGATCGCGCTATCATTACGGCGGGCGTGCCCATGGGGGTTTCCGGCACCACCAACACCATGCAAATTCTGACCCTTGAAGAATGATATGAGCAAGATCTGCATCATTATTGGCGCCAGCCATGGGGGATCGCAAGCGGCTTTGTCCCTGCGGCAAATGGGTTGGGAAGGAAAAATCATTCTCATCGGGGCGGAAAAGGACCTGCCTTATCATCGCCCGCCCTTGTCGAAAGATTATCTCGCCGGGAGAAAAAATTTTGAACAGATATTATTGCGCCCACAGGCCGCTTATGAAAAGGCGGATATAGATTTGCGTTTGGGTGTGACCGTAACCGCGATTGATCGCGCCCATAAAACCGTGATGACCGCCCATGGCGAGAAAATTTCCTATGATAATCTGGTCTTGGCCACGGGGGCCTGTGTGCGGGCATTGCCGGTGCCGGGGGCTGAACTGGAAAATGTGTTTTATTTGCGCAATGCTGAAGATGCGCGGGCGATTCAGGGGCAAATCAGACAAGGTCGCCGGGCGGTGATTATCGGTGGCGGCTATATCGGTCTGGAAATGGCGGCATCTTTGCGCGGGTCTGGCATGGCGGTGACGGTGCTGGAAGCCATGGACAGGATTTTACAACGGGTGACGGCGCCGGAAGTTTCCAGGTTTTTCAAGCGCATTCATGAAGAAGAAGGTGTTGAAATTAGCGAGACTGTTACCGCCAGTGCGATTGAACAAAATAGTAATGATCTGTCGGTGCTGACAGAGAAGGGCGCTCGTTATCCGGCTGATATGGTGATTATCGGCATTGGGGTGCTGCCGGCGCTGGACCTTGCCAAGGGCGCGGGGCTTGCGCTTGAGGACGGGATTGTCGTCAATGAATATTGCCAAAGTTCGGATCCGGATATTTATGCGGTGGGGGATGTGACATGGCATAAAAGCGCGCTTTATGGCCGTTTTATGCGCCTTGAATCAGTGCCCAATGCCACCGAGCAGGCAAAAATTTTCGCGGCGCATTTAACGGGCAAGCCAAAACCCTATAGCGCCTTGCCCTGGTTCTGGTCCGATCAATATGATTTGAAATTGCAAATTGCCGGGCTTTCTCATGGCTATGATAATCTGGTTATCCGCGGCGATATTGAAACATCACGCAAATTTGCGGCGTTTTATTTTTTGGAGAATCGGCTCTTGGCGGTGGATGCGGTGAATGATCCGCAAAGTTTCATGATGACCAAAACGGTTTTGTCGCAGGGGAAAAATCTTGATAAGGAAAAAATTGCTGTGCCGGATAGTGATTTGAAGCAGGCGATTATTGGTTAAGTTTCGCACTGCTTCGAGGCTTGCTGACACAAGGGGTTGAGGCTCTCTTGGCTCATACCTCAAAATGAGGACTTTTCTACTCGCTACTCCCTACGCGCTATTCACTCATCACTCTTTTTCCACGGTATCAGCCAGTCTTCGCCCTGATGCTGGCCGGCCAGGGGTGTGATGCCAAAGGCGCTGGCGAGATTTTCTTTTGTCAAAACCTGTTGCGGCGGGCCCTGGGCAATTATCTCCCCGCGATTCATCAACAAGACGCGGTCCATGTAGCGCATAGCCAAAGTGAGGTCGTGAATAACCGCCAGCACGCCTTGACCATTTTGGGCTGATTGGCGCAATAGGGTCATGACCTGTAATTGATGCAAAGGGTCGAGGGCGGCTACGGGTTCGTCGGCCAGCAGAAAGGGGGTTTGTCCTGCCATGGCGCGCGCCAGCAGGACGCGTGCTTTTTCTCCGCCGGAAAGAACCGAAAAAGAACGGGTGGCAAGGCTGGTGGTCTCTGTTCGGGCCATGCAATCGTCAATGATTTTTACGCATGACGCCGATGGATTGCCAAGCCATGATTGATGGGCAAAGCGCCCCAGTGCTACCACATCGCGCACGGATAAATTCCATTCAACGCGATGTTCCTGGGGCAGATAGGCAATGCGTCGCGCCCGGGCGCGGGGGGAAAGTTTTGCAATATCCTGCCCGTCTAATCGCACAAGGCCGGACTGGTTTTTATCCTGCCCTCCACCAATACCCAGAATTGCTTTCAGCAGGGTTGATTTTCCGGCCCCATTGGCGCCGATCAACCCGACCAGCTCACCCTTTTGCAAGGATAATGAGACATTGCGGATAATGGCGCATTGGGGGATGGCGACGGTGAGATTGCTGATGGTCAGGCTCATGACGGGCCGCCATTTCTTTGCCGTAGCACCAGCCATAAAAAGAAAGGCGCGCCGATCAGGGCGGTGACAACGCCGAGCTTTAATTCTGTTCCCGGTGTCAGCAGGCGCACGAAAATATCCGCCAGCAATAATAAAAGCGCACCGCCAAGGGCGGAAACCGGCAGCAGGCGCGCCGGGCGGTGGCCCACAAAGGGGCGCAGAATATGCGGCACCACAAGGCCGATAAAACCGATGACACCGCTGACGGCCACCGCCGCGCCGACGCTTAGCGCCGTGCCGAAAATCACCAAGGCCCGGCTGCGTTTCAAATTAACCCCAAGGGAAAGGGCGGTTTCTTCGCCGAGGCTGAGCGCATCAAGATTGCGCGCCGAGATTAGCAATATCACCCAGCCAATCACCATAAAGGGCAAGCCAAGAAAGACATGGACCATGGAGCGATCGGACAAGGAGCCCATCATCCAGAACATGATTTCATAAACCGCAAACGGATTGGGCGAAAGATTAAGCACCAAAGCGGTGAGGGCACCGGAAAGACTGGCAAGGGCGACGCCCGCAAGGATCAGCCCGGAAAGGGGCTGGCGGCGGGCGAGAATATATAAAAACCCCATAGCCAGCACCGCGCCCAGCATCGCCATGAAAGGCAGGGCCAAGGCAAAAGCGGCAGACAGCCCCGTATAAAGGGCGATGACAGCGCCGAGGGCGGCCGCGCCGGAAACACCGATGACACCGGGCTCGGCCAGCGGATTGCGCAATAGCCCTTGCATGGCCGCGCCGGAAAGGCCGAGGCTTGCGCCAATGGCGGCGGCCAAAATCATGCGCGGTATTCTTATTTCTCTTGCGATGAGGGCGGGCATGTCAAGCGCGCCTTCAAACACCGCGCGCCAGAAATCGCCAAAGCCTATGGCCGCCGGGCCCATGGATAGGGATAAAAGTGCCGCCAGAAAAACCGCCAAGGCGAGCGCGCCGAGCAATAGCCCATAGGGGCGGGTTTTGTTTGGCTCATTCATGGGCTGCGCCTTTGGCGGTTTGCCTTTTGGTCAAAAGCTGCTGGCGCGCAGTCATGAGGCTATCCAGAGTTTGCAGCATATGGGTTGTGCCGCAAAAGCTTTGTCGTGCGGGCAGGGCGATGGCTTGTTGTTCCGCGATCAGTTTTTGCAGAGCCGGATGGGCAAGGGCATTGGTGGCGAGAGATGGCGGGTCGCTATAATCGATCCCAAGATGGATAAGATCCGGTCGGGCACTAATCATTTGCTCCAGAGAAATACGGCCAGAGCTTTGGCGGCCCAGATATTCCGGCAGGGTGATAAAGCCGGCATGATGGGCAAGGTCCGCCATCAGGGAGCCGGGTCCGGCGGTGTAGCCATTGGCCCCATAATCGGCAAAAATGAGGGGCCGTTCGGGCGCGGGCAGGGCTTTGGCTGCCTCCAATTTCGCGTCAATTTCGGCAATCATCCGGCTGGCTTTTTCCTGTTCGCCGAGAAGTGCGCCCATGGTTTTTATATTGTCTTTGGCGGCGTCTATGGAACTTGCCGGATCAAACTCAATCACCGTAAACCCGAGCCGTTTCAGCACCCGCACTGTCTGGCTGGTGGTATAGCGCCCGGCGAGAATGAGGTCGGGTTTTTGCGCAATAATTTCCTCTGCTGTCCCATGATTGAGGCCGATGGCGCGGACCGCGTCGCTCATATTGGAGGCGACGGGGTCGGCGGCGAGATGACTGACAGAGGTGATACGCGAAGAGGGCACCAATTGCATGAGAAGTTGATCTGTGCACAGATTAAGCGAGGCAATTTTTTGTGGTTTTTGCAAAACAGGATTGGCGGCAAGGGCAAGGCCGGGGGATGATACCAAAACGAGCATCATTCCCGCCAACAGATTGACCAATCCTGTTTTCATTCAATTCCAAACCTCAAAGCCCGAAGCGCAAGCCAATATAGGCGGCCTGCCCCGGCACATTATAGCCGATGGTCTCCTGATAGTCGGTATCGAACAGATTTTCCACCCGGCCAAAAATTTGCGTCTGGTGGTTCAATTGCCAACTGGCCGAGGCGCGGGCGATAGTATAGGCCCCAAGAGGTGTTTTTTCGGACGTAAAGCCATTGGTGAAAAAGTTCCGGAAATCCGTATCCAGCCGCTCGCCCTGATAATTCACCCCCAGCGTGTAATGACCACGGTCATTGGCAAACTGCCCGAAGAGATAAAAATTGGCCTGATGGCGCGGGCGTTGCACTTCTGCGGAACCATCGGCTTCACTGGCATCGAGATAGGTATAGGCGCCGGTAAAGCGCAAACTATCCGACAGATTGGCGGTGAGACTGGTTTCAATGCCACTGCGCTTGCTGGTGCCGCTATCATTGGCGACGGAAGGAAAGACAGAACGGATTTCATCGCGCAAATCGGATTTGAACAGGGTGATATCGGCCACGGCACGGGCCTTGGTGAAGGTTTTTTCAATGCCAATGTCAAAAGTTTCGGCCTGTTCGGGTTTCAAATTGGGATTGCCGGTAAAAGTGCCGGGGACAAAGCCGAATTGTTCGAAAAAAGTCGGATTGGTGATGGCTTTGCCGACGCTGGCATGGAGGCGAATCTGGCTTTTTGGGAAAAGCCAGGCGGCGTTGATGCTGGCAGTTTCGGCATCCTTGAAAGCATCGTTCTCGTCTTTGCGGGCGGCGATATTGAGATAGAAGCGGTCTGAGAAATTTCCGCGATATTCAAATCCATAGCCATTGAGCTCTCGTGACAGGGTCGGGATTTGTGATGGATCGAACGGGTAGAGATTTTGGAAGCGCTCTTCCTCGCGTTCGTAAAAGCCGGTAAGGGCGTGTTGGTTATTCGCTCCGGCCTGCCAGAAATAGGTCGATTGCAAGGTCAGCTTGCGGCGCTCATTATCATTGCCGAAACTTGTGGTCGCCCCCGCACCGCCTTCTTGGCGGGACTGGCTGTAGGAATAGCTGGCCTTATTGTTCAGGCGCCCTTGCAGCAGGGAAAATTGCGCGGTGATGGCGCTGTTCCAGTCTTCGCTTTTTGTAAAGCTGTCATCATCAAAGGCCAGCCCCTGATTGGGGCCGCCGGAAAAGTCAAAGCCGTCAGTGTCGGCTGTTTTGTCCCCATAGCGTAGCCATATATCGAGGCTGAAATTTTCACTGAAGTCATGTCCGGCGCGCAGCAATGCGTTGCTGGTTTTGCCGCCATCTTTTTCATTGCCCAAAAGAGAAGCATCATAGCCGGAGGTTTCGCGCCGCGCATAGATGCCGGAAATATAAGACGTGCCATTGCCACCATGGGCCGCTATTTGCCCATAATTTGTGTTGAAAGCGCCATATTCGAGATTGGCGCGAAAGCCATTGCCGCTATCCTGCCGGGAAATAATATTGATGACACCCGCCAAGGCGTTGGAGCCGTAAAGTCCGCTCTGGCTGCCGCGAATAATTTCAATGCGATCAATGTCAGCGGTGAGGAGGGTGGAGAGATCAACTTCTCCCTGTCCCGCCGGGGCGATTTCGACGCCATCAAGCAATATCAAAACCTGATTGGCCTCCGCCCCGCGCAGGCGAATTTGCGTAAGGCCGCCAAAGCCGCCAGTGCGATTGACCGCAAGGCCCGGTATTTGGCGCAAAACATCGCCGAGAGAGTCTATGCCTTGCAGCTCTATGGTCTCGCCATCAAGCACGGTGACATGATGGCCAATACTGTCCTGTTTTGCCGGAATGCGCGTGCCGGTGATGACTATATCGTCCGGCGCGTCTTGTGCGGCCAGTGTCGGCGATGGGGTGGCGAGGGCAAAGCCGGTGACTAGAGCAAAGCTGAAAAGACAAAGGCGGGACGTTTGGGAAAATGGCATGGGGGGTACTCTTTTTGTTGTTTTTATGGGGACTTTTTGATGGGCTGATCAGTTGGTGTGATTCTGAAGCACCGCCTTTTGCTCTAGGTCAAAGGCGGCAGAATATGCAGATATAAAGATATGTGCATAT
>JALSJA010000217.1 GCA_026989615.1 Parvularculaceae bacterium
AAAAAGCCTCTCCGCTTTGGAGGGGCTTTTTTAATCCCCGCCCACCCTTTGCGCCAAAGCAGCGGCCATAAAGGCATCAATATCGCCATCGAGCACCGCCATGGCATTGGGGTTTTCAACATTGGTGCGCAAATCTTTGACCAATTGATAAGGCTGCAACACATAGGAGCGGATTTTATGTCCCCAGCCAATATCGGTTTTTGAGGCCGCCGCCGCCAATGCCTCCTCCTCACGTTTTTGCAATTCCTCTTCATAAAGGCGGGCCCGCAACAGGTTCCACGCTGTAGCCTTGTTCTTATGTTGGGAGCGCTGGTTCTGACATTGCACCACAATGCCGCTTGGAATATGGGTGATGCGCACGGCGCTATCGGTGGTATTCACATGCTGGCCACCGGCTCCCGAAGCGCGAAATGTATCAATGCGACAATCACTTTCATCAATCTCTATTTCAATTTTATCGTCTATCACCGGATAGACCCACACAGACGCAAAGCTGGTATGGCGTTTGGCATTGGAATCAAAAGGTGAAATCCGCACCAGGCGATGATTGCCGCTTTCGGTTTTCAGCCAGCCATAGGCATTTTGGCCTTTGATTAACAAGGTTGCCGATTTGATGCCGGCCTCATCGCCGGGCTGCTCTTCGATCACTTCGACCTTATAGCCATGATTGGCCGCCCAGCGCATATACATACGCATCAGCATCGCCGCCCAATCATTGCTTTCCGTGCCGCCCGCACCAGGGTGAAATTCGATATAGCAATCATTGCCATCCGCCTCGCCCGATAGCAAAGCTTCCAGTTCGGCCTTGGCGGCGCGCTCTTTCAGCCGGGCAAGAATTTTTTCAGCCTCATCCAGCGACGCCTCATCGCTTTCTTCCCAGGCCATTTCAGCCAGCGCATAAGTGTCTTCAAATTCGCTGGTCAAATTGCGCAAGGAGGTAATTTGCCCGTCCAGATAGTTACGCTCCTGCATCAGCTTTTGCGCATTATCAGGGTCATCCCACAGGCTTGGGTCTTCGGCCAATCTGTTCAGCTCTTCAAGACGGGCTTTGGCGGTATCCCAGTCAAAGACGCCTCCTCAGCAGTTCCAATGACTGCTTGATAGCTTCCACATGATTGGTAATTTCTGCGCGCATTGATGATGGTCCTTATCCGCTGGATGCTTTGTTTTGTCGCACGTCTTCCCCGAAAACCGGCCTCATCCTGAGCTTGTCGAAGGACCCACTTTTCGGGAAGCGCTCGCATTACAATACGGACTAATACAGACCACCGAGGTCATCATCAATACCCTCATCAACCACGCCTTCGGCCAAGGTTCCGCCGCGGATCGAAAAGCGCGACGAACCGTAAATATCATCTTCGACCTTGAAGGCTTCAAGGATGATATTGCTGTCCCCTGCCGTAGCCGGGCGACCTGTTACCGCATTGACCCGTACAAGGCGAATACCTGAAGGAATACGAAACGGCATGCCGGACTCATCCCCAATAGCAGCGGCCATAAACTCACCAAAGATGGGCGCGGCAACAATGCCCCCGCCCTCGCCCTGCCCCATAGTGGCCGGCTGATCAAAGCCCACATAAATGCCAACCGCCAAATCCGGCGAGAAGCCTACAAACCAGGCATCCTTATAATCATTGGTGGTGCCGGTCTTGCCGGCCACGGGCTTGTCAAGAAAGGGTTTCACCCGTGTACCGGTGCCGCGCTGAATGACCCCTTCCAGAATCGATACCATCTGATAGGCGGTGCGTGGATCAATCACCTGTTCGCGCTGATCGGGAATAAATGGCTCGCTCTGGCCGTGCCAATCGTCTGCGTCACATTCAATACATGGGCGCATATCGCGTTTCAAAATGGTCTGCCCATAGCGATCCTGTACCCGGTCGATAAATACCGGTTCAATGCGCTTGCCGCCATTGACAAACATCGCATAGGCGGTGGTCAGATCAATCAGGGTCGTCTCCCCGGCCCCGAGCGAAATAGCCAGTTCGCGGGGTAATTGTTTGGAAACACCAAATTTTTCGGCATATTCAATGATGATGCTAATACCGATATCTTGCGCCAGACGGGCGGTCATGGTGTTTCTGGATTTTTCAATCCCGAGACGCAATGTGCTTTCCCCATAAAAGCGCCCTGCAATATAATTGCCCGGCGTCCACCATTCATCGCCCAGTGACGGCGCAACAAAGGGCGCATCCAGAACAATGGTCGACGGCGTGTATCCGCTATCCAAAGCGGCCGCATAGACAAATGGCTTGAACGTTGAGCCCGGCTGGCGGCGGGCCTGAATGGCGCGGTTATATTCCGAAACCCCGAAGGAAAAGCCGCCGACCATAGCCAGAACCCGCCCTGTATGCGGATCAAGGGCGATAAGGCCACCATTGACCGCCGGCATTTGTTGCAACAGCACTTTTTCTATTTTGCGCATTTGCGGTTTTGGCACCTCTTCGCCCTCGGCAATAGGCGGCGAAGCCTCGGCAATCACCTTCGGCTCTGCCAGCACGATATCGCCCGGCTGTAAAACATCTTTGAGGGAAGTAACTTCCGGGCCAATCGTATTGGCGTCTATATAAGCCCGCGCCCACAAAGCATCCTCAAGGACAAGATCGCCCCTGGCACCATCGGCAAAACCAAAACTGGCAGATTTGGCACTGACCGAAAGCACGATAGCAGGCTCCCATGGCAACATATCCTTGGCATAGGCCCGGTTTGCCAGCAGGGTCGCGCTTTGATCGATCAATAGCGATTGCCATTCAAATATCTGCTTGTCCTCATCGGACATGTCTTCATCAATGGCATTCAAATCCGGCAGGATGACTTTGGCGAGCGCTCCGCGCCAGCCATGGCGGCGGTCATAATTGTTCAACCCGTTGCGCAGAGCATGATGGGCCGCTTCCTGCAAATTCGGATCCAGCGTTGACCGGATGGACAGCCCGCCATCATAGAGTTTTTCAACCCCATAGACCTCGCCAATTTCCTTGCGGACTTTCTCGGCAAAATATTCCGTATCCGAAGACCGCGCCCCCAAAGGCGGTGCGATAACAGCCCCGAGTTCTTCCGCTTGTGCTGCCTGTGCCTCTTCCTCGCTAATATGGCCATCTTCCAGCATACGGCCAATAATCCAGTTGCGCCGCGCCAAAGCCCTGTCGGTATTGCGAAGGGGATGATAATTGCTGGGTGCCTTGGCCAAAGTTGCCAGATAGGCAGCCTCGTCAATGGTGATATCCTCGAGCGATTTGCCAAAATAGTTGAGCGCCGCCGCTGCCACCCCGTAAGAGCGGTTACCAAGATAAATCTCGTTCAGATAGAGTTCCAAAATCTGGTCCTTGGTAAAGGCCCGCTCCATTCGTCTGGCAATCATCATCTCTTTCAATTTACGGTCAAGCTTTTGCTCCGAGGTCAGCAAAAAGTTCTTTGCCACTTGCTGGGTAATGGTCGAGCCACCTTCCAGCGAACGATTATTCAGATAATTGCTGATATTATTGATCTGGGCCCGAAGAATGCCGCGATAATCAAGCCCGCCATGTTCGTAAAAACCTTTATCCTCGGCTGACAAAAAGGCGAATTTGACCGCATCGGGAATATCCGTAATAGGCACAAACAGGCGCCGCTCCCGGGCAAATTCCGCAACCAAGGTCCCGTCGCCCGCATGGACCCTCGTCGTCACCGGCGGTTCATATTCGGCCAATTGCTCATAGGGCGGCAGGTCTTCGCTCAACTTCATCATATGCAGCGCCAGCCAGCCAACCGCCGCCAAAAGCGCCACCAGTCCAACAGCGCCGAGCCCGGCAAAAATCTTGAACCAGAGCCAGAAGCCGCCCCGGCGTTTGGGACGCTCTTTGTTTTCCTTGCGCGGTGCTATTATCGGTTCCATGTCTGCTTCAGCCCTCCGGTCAGGATTTTCTCCAGCCGCCTGTTCCGGTTTTGTCGCCGACAAAGCTTCGGCTGATTGTGCCCCGCCTTTTGCCCCCGCGCCTTCATCCTGCTCACCCTCAACCGCTTCATCGGTCAAGGCCTTGTCCGCTGACAATTCATCGACAAACAGCTCATCATCCTGATCGGACAAGGCGCCTACGGATGGCGCCATATCGCGCTTATTCTCATCGCCCCCCATATCGTCCTGTCCCTCGGCAGGGGCAGAATTATCTTGGGTTTCGGGCTTATCATTTTCGAACTTATCGGACATGGGGCTTGCACTTTATAATTTTGGACACTTAAAACTCGCGGATAGACAGGCCAGGATAGAGATAGCTGCCATTATCAGCCCATCATTCTATTATGCTTTTGCCGATAAAAACACCCTTGATTTAGCCTATAAGGGGTTGCCAGAAGGGTCTTTTATCGGACGATTATGGAGGAAATTCGGCGGAAAATGGACTTAGAGCCTTTTCGGTTTTGATACCAATCAAAACCGGGCTCTAAGTTTTTGTTTTGACACGTTTCCGGACGGATAACCGGCCTCATCCTGAGCTTGCCGAAGGACCCACTTTTCGCAGAAGTGCTCTGAATCGCCGCAATATCACGGCTCTCAAGCCTATTGCGCCCCGCCAGCAACACTGGCCTGTTTTACCGGACCAAGCCCGTCAAAATAGGTATCAATGGCGTCGGCCACCGCGCCAAGAGATTTGCGCCGCCAAGCCTTGGAGCGCAGATTCTTCTCATCGCTGCTATTGGAAATAAAGCCGAGCTCCAGCAACACGGCCGGCACATCCGGCGACAGCAATACCACATAATTTGCTTCGCGATGGGTGTTGTTGAGCATGATCACTTTATCGCTTAGCTTCTCAACCAGAAGATTGGCAAAGAGTGATGATGTGCCTCTGGTGCGGTTCTCGGCAATATCGATCAGCACGGTGGCAACATCATTGCCATGGACGGAAAAATCCTCCCCGGCAATGATGAAATTACCCTCGGAATTGACCTTGCGCATCAGGCGATCGGACCCTTTGTCCGACAGGGTATAGACCGAAGAGCCGCGTACCGAAGGGCTGTCATTGCCATCCGCATGCAGCGACAAGAACAGATCCGCGCCAGCCTTGCGCGCCAATTCAATACGCTTTTCCAGATCTTTCTTTTTATCGCGATCCAGAAATTTATCGCTGTCACGGGTCAAGATCACATGATAGCCGCGCCCTTCAAGGGTTTTGGCCAATTCCTTGGCGGCCGTGAGGGTAATATTTTTCTCCAATGTCCCATCACTGCCGACAGCGCCCGGGTCTCGCCCCCCATGGCCGGGATCAAGGACAATCGTATAGCGCCCGGCGTAAAGGTCCGGCTTGAGCCGTGGCAAGGGCGGCGCTGGGAGATTGGCAATCTGGGTGGTTTGCGCCAATGCTGCAATACGTGTTTCCTCTGCAGAAGACCCGAAGGGAGCCTCGCGGCCATCTTGCTGTTTGGCGTTTTTGGCGGCCGTTTCAGTATTGGCAACCGGTGTTTTTATCGGTGACGATTGTGCCATCTGTCGCTGCGCTGATCCGCTTGGCCCATCAATCACCGGCAGACGACCAAAGGCTTTGCCGAGATTGGTCTCAAACACGCTTTGGCGCACAGGCTTCAAATCTATGACCAGACGATAATGGTCAACCGAGCCTTTCGGCTTGAGCATGAATACGGCGGTGGGGATGGCTGTGTCGGCGAGGTTCTGGCGCATTTGCAGCCGGGCATCAGCGCCCCCCAGCAATCGGTAAGTATAGGTATCGGCCGAGCCTACCCCATGGCCGGAGCCAATGGTTTCAATACCGACTTTAATCGCGGTGGGGATCGTAATCGCCTTGGCGGCAACATCAATTTCCAAAATCGGCTGATCATCGCGCAAATTGGTGGCAACGCGATAATCGGCGTTTTCACTGAGATCGATGACAATGCGGGTAATCCCCGCCTCATTGACCCCGAAGCGTAAATCCATGATATCGGCGAGATTATTGCGCGCCATGGCCACCGGGATAAGGGCCACGGAAGCAATCAGGGCCAGCACACCAAGGACACCATGATGGTGGCGCTCCAGAAATTCCCGGGCAAGCCATGCTACTTCATCGATGAAAGAGCGTAAAAACACGTAAAAACAGACCCTTGCTCATCCTGAGCGGCAAAAATTGTCCAATATTCCCACCCTTATGTCGAGACTCGTGAGTAGCAACAACAGGGTTAATAGGCGTTTAACAATTATTCATTGCATTGCCATAAGATAGCAAGGATCGTTCTGGCATAGCCCTCTGAATCGGCCGGAAAATGGCCAGGGATCGGGTTAAATTTACCCCGAATTTCAGGAATTTACCTGTTGAGTGTGGTTTTGCAGGTTGTGCTTTGGGACGGTCTGGGGCAAGGTCGCCTCAATGCGGGCGATTCTCATCCGGCTTGGAATTGTCGGTTTTCACCCGCAGAACAGAATTTCCACGCTTTGCCGTGGCCAATCCCTGACACGGAATCCCTGAACAAGGGCAATCCCCCGACAGGGACAATAGGCCGCAAAAGGCAGATCACGGGATATAAAGGCTGATGGCTCCGTTGGCCGCGCTTGCGCAATTTGCGCGCGAACTCAAGGGCTTAGGCGGTATTTTTCAAAAATCGCCTGATTGAACCAATTTTCCCGGTCAAGCCGTCTTTAAGGCTTATGACCGGAAGATTCTTTTTAGGAACCTGCCATGGCTGTGGCGCACCGGATAGATGAAAACAGACAAAGGGGGACGCGCTACGCTTTTGGCGTTGCGATAACCCCTGCTCGCCTGTCATCCTGCCTGCCTGCCCACAGCCAATGGCCGCTATTCAGCGCCGCTTTCAGCGGGCGCGGAGACCAATTACATGACCAAAAAAATGCTTATCGATGCGAGCCACCCGGAAGAAACACGGGTAGCTGTCGTCAACAAAGGCAAAGTTGAAGACTTTGATTTTGAATCCCAATCCAGAAAACCCCTGCGCGGTAATATTTATCTCGCCCGTGTCACCCGGATAGAGCCTTCCCTACAGGCCGCTTTTGTCGAATATGGCGGCAATCGCCACGGCTTTCTCGCCTTTAGCGAAATTCATTCCGATTATTATCAAATCCCTGTTGCCGACCGCGAAATATTGCGCAAGGCCGAGGAACTGGAATCACAACTTGCGGCCGAACTCGAGCAAAGCGTCAAGGATCTTGATGACGAAGAAGATGCCAAAGCCGAGGCCCCCGAAGAGGACACGACCGAAGAAATTGAAATCGTCACCAATGATAATAGCGACGAGACCGGTGACGAAGAAAATGACGGTGACAGCGCCAATGATGAGTCCGATGATGAAGACGCGTCGGCAGAATTGGACGCCACTGCCGACATTATAGCCGATCATGCCGATGACGGGATTGCGGGTGACGAGAGCAATCTGGATGATCCGTCGGCAGAGATTGATCCGGAAGAAACCGAAGCTCCTGCTGATGCCGACATGGCTGAAATTGATCTAGAAGCCGCCGAAGAAAGCAGTGACGATGCCGAGGATAATGGCGATGACACAGAAGCGCCGGACCTCGGGGAAGAAGAAGGCATTGGCGCACGCGACCGTGCCGCCATGCTGGCCGAGGCCGAGCAGGAGGTTAGCGTTGCCATTTCCGGCAAGCAGTCGGAAGCGGCCAAAAGGCTTGCTGATTTGCAGGAACGTTATCGCCAGGCCAAACGGGATCGCTCCAATCTATTGCGCAATTATCGTATTCAGGAAGTGGTCAAGCGCCGTCAGGTCCTGCTGATCCAGGTGGTCAAGGAAGAACGCGGCAATAAGGGCGCGGCGCTAACCACCTATCTGTCGCTAGCCGGGCGCTATTGTGTGCTGATGCCCAACACCGCCCGTGGTGGTGGCATTTCGCGCAAAATCGCCAATTCTTCTGATCGCAAGCGCCTGCGCCGGGCGATGGAAGATCTTGATATTCCGCAAGGCATTGGATTGATCATTCGCACGGCCGGTGCCAAGCGCACCAAAGCGGAGATCAAACGCGATTATGATTATCTCCTGCGTCTATGGCAAAATATTCGCGATTTGACGCTGAAATCCATTGCGCCGTCTTTGATTTATGAAGAAGCCAATCTGATCAAGCGCTCTATTCGCGATCTTTACGACAAGGATATCGAGACCGTGCTGGTCGAAGGCGAAAGCGGCTATCGTGAAGCCAAAGACTTCATGAAAATGCTGATGCCCTCCCACGCCAAACATGTGCAGCGCTATAAAGACAAAGTACCGCTATTTATTCAGCACAAGGTCGAACATCAGCTTGATGAAATGTATCAACCTGTGGTCAAGCTGAAATCCGGCGGTTATCTGGTCATCCAGCAAACCGAAGCTTTGGTATCGATTGATGTCAATTCCGGCAAATCCACCCGCGAGCGCAATATCGAGGCGACCGCATTGAAAACCAATCTGGAAGCCGCCCGTGAAGTGGCGCGCCAATGCCGCCTGCGCGACCTTGCCGGACTGGTGGTGGTGGATTTCATCGACATGGAAGAAAACCGCAATAATCGGGCGGTAGAAAAACGTCTTAAAGACGCCATGAAAAATGACCGCGCGCGCATTCAGCTTGGCCGTATTTCCGGCTTTGGCCTGCTGGAATTCTCGCGCCAGCGCCGCCGCTCCGGCATTGTCGATGGCACGACCCAAGTCTGTCCGTCCTGTCATGGAGCCGGTGTTGTCCGCTCTGACGAAACGGCCGCCTTGCGGATTTTGCGGGCGCTCGAAGATGAGTGCATTCGCGGCAAAACCGGGCAAATTGCTGCCAAGACTTCTACCGATGTCGCATTATTTATTCTCAATAATAAGCGCGACTGGCTGCGCCGGATTGAAGAGACCTATGGCGTCAGTGTTGCCATTCTCGCCGATCCGGAAAAAGCCGGGGACAGCTTTGAAGTTGCCCATTTGGGTGAGCCGCGCAAAGCCCGCACCAGCAATGCTGTTGTGCGCGCGGATCAGCCTGAATTTTCCGATGATGATGTGGACCAAGCGCAGGAAACAGAAGCAAGCGAGGACGCTGCAGAGGAAAGCAAACCCAAACGCCGCCGCCAGAGGCGACCAAGGCGGCGCAATCGCGACGAGCGCAATGAGAGTGATGAAACAAGCGCAGAAGAGAGCGCCAATGCCGACCATGATAGCGAAGAAAAGTCTTCCTCCGAAATACAAGAAGGCGACGAGGAAGAAAAATCCGCCAAGCGCTCGCGCAGACGCGGTCGGCGTGGTGGTCGACGCAATCGTCGGCGCCCGGAAAATGCCGAAGCGGAAAGCAAAACGGCTGACGCATCGGATAATCTCAATGATGACGCGCAACCGGCCGAGGACAAATCAGCTGATAACGAGACTGATAATGGGCCTGCAAGTGAAAATGATACTGCAAGCGAAAAGGACCAATCCGCACCGAAGCCAAAGCGCAAGAGACGCACTCGCAAATCGGTAAAAGAGACTAAGGCGCCGGAAGCAGCCGCGCCAGCGGAAACAGACAATGAATCACCTCCTCAAATTGCCGTTGAGGCGGGCCCTGCTGAAACCGTGAACGAGGCACCGATTGCAAATGATGTCCCGCAGGACAGCCCGCCTGCGGCCGTTGAAAACAAGCCGCGCAAACGCGGTTGGTGGTCCCGCGCCTTGAAGGGCTAGCGACGGTGTTATGACAATAGCCGATAATGGCCGTTCCGAATTGCTCGCCAGAATAAATGATTTACTGGCAGCGGCCAAAATTGCGCGCGAAAATCGAAAGAAAAAATGGCTCCGTCGGGGGGCTGTTATTGGCGCATTTACGGCCAGCATCATCTGGTGGTCCATGGGCCTGTCTTTTCTTGTCGGGCTTGCCAGCTTCATGGCGGTCACGCTGGCGATTGCCTTTATCGCCGGCCTGATTGGCTACAGCCATAAGCCCGAAACCCAAAAACAGGCAAATGCCCTCGCCCAAAACTGGACCCATGAACAGCTTGACGGGCAATTTATCCGCAACGCAAATGCAACACCGCAAGCGCGGGAGGTGCTGGCGATTAAATTTCTGCCTTCTTTCGATCGTGTGAATTGCGCGGATTTGTTTATCCACGAAAATCATTGGTCGATTGGCCTTCATCTGGAAGAGCAAAGAACCGAGACCACCACCGATTCCAAAGGCCGGACCAGTACCCGCACCTATTGGGTCAGCCTTTTTCGGGGACGCGTTTATTGTCTGGCGGCACCGGTGGATTTTGACAGCACTATTTTTGTCATGCCCCGCGGGGTCGGGGCAAGAATGGACAAGCAAAGCTATTCCAATCCGGCCTTTCGCAAAAAGTGGAATGTCTTTAGCGATGATGGTGTCACCGCCCATTATGTTATCGGGCCATTGGTTTCAGAGCGCCTTGTGAAGCTAAAAGATGAAGATAACCGGCTTGAGCGCATTGCCTTTCACGAAGACAAGCTTTTTCTGGCGGTGGAAAATCATTACCGCCCGTCCTATGGGGCCAAGAATTATAATTTCACAATGGAAAACCTCGAAGCCCTGAAAGACCCGTTTTTGCTGGGTGTAGAGATGTGGCATAAAATCTGGCCAGGGCGCGATCTGGCCAAGGCGGTAAAAGAGTTACGCGAACGGGTCGGTTAGAGCCTTTTCGGTTTTGATGGAATCAAAACCGGGCTCTAAGTCTTTGTTAGCCACTGCCGTGGCCTTCAAATCCTATTTTTGGTCCACCGGACCAAAAATTATCGCTACGCGATACCGGAAAATAATCTTTGTTAGCCACTGCCGTGGCCTTCAAATCCTATTTTTGGTCCACCGGACCAAAAATTATCGCTACGCGATACCGGATTTGAAGTGGTCGGAGTGGCCGGATTTGAACCGACGACCCCTTGTCCCCCAGACAAGTGCGCTACCAGGCTGCGCTACACTCCGATTTGTTCAATATGCTATGGCAAGGGTCTTCTATTGTGGGGGGCCTTCGCCAAGGTGGCGGACTATAGGCTTGAGCGAAATTTCACGCAACAGCATTTTTGATAAGAGAATGGACCGCTCTATTCTTCGTCGCCTTCGTCCATATCCTGTTGCGGCCCGTCCATGGCTTTTAGAGTGTCGACCGCCAATAGAGCCTCGTCGAGATAGTCCTGAACTTTCTCAAGACGTTCTATAATCGCCTGCAGGGCCGGCTTGCCAATCGCTGCACCATCGGTATTGGAAATTGTTGCCTCACCGGCTTTTTCCTCGCGATCCTCGGCATCAAACGCGCCAGCATTAAGCCGTGTTTCCACGGTTTCACCGCGCATGGCCTTGCGGCCAATTTCCGCCACATAGGCAGAGCCATTTTCCTTGAAGATTTTTTGGACGCCCTTGGTCGTATAGCGCTCATCATGGAGCAGGGTTTTCACTCCGCTCAATAATTCCAGATCCTGCGTGCGGTAATAGCGTCGCCCCCCGGCCCGGCGCATGGGTCTGATATGGCCAAAAACCTCTTCCCAATGGCGCAACACATGTTGTTGCAATCCCAATTGCTCGGCGGCCTCACTTATGGTGCGAAAAGCATCTGCGGCTTTATCACTCACGCCTGCCTGCCTCACTGCCCCTCTGCTTTTTTCAGCATTTGGCGGTTAATTTGATCTTTGAGAACATGGGAGGGGCGGAAGCTCAGAACCCGTCGCGGGGTAATGGGCACTTCGACTCCGGTTTTGGGATTGCGGCCAATGCGCTCTTTTTTATCCCGCACAGAAAAAGTTCCAAAGGAGGAAAGCTTGACCGTTTCGCCCTGCTCCAATCGCTGGGTAATTTCCTCGAGAATGGTTTCAACAAAAATCGCAGATTCACTACGCGAAAGACCAACCGCCCGATAGACAGCCTCGGTTAAATCTGCGCGGGTCACTGTTTTATCAGCCATATTATGCGTCCTTGTACTCCCCTTGAGGTAAGGAAATTAAGCAGGCAAAACGCGTGCGGTCAACAAGAACCACGCATAAGCCATTGAATTTATGGTTTTTTGTGCCCTTGGGCAGGAAATATCAGCGCCCTTGGGGCTAATAACGCAGCAGCGCCGCCCCCCAGGTCAGGCCGCCGCCCATGCCTTCAAGCATAATCAGATCACCGCGTTTGATCCGTCCATCCTCCTCGGCAACGCTAAAAGCCAGAGGAATCGACGCCGCTGAGGTGTTGCCATGATCGGCAATCGTCGAAATCACCTGATCCTCGCGCAGCCCCAGCTTCTTGACCACCCCTTGCAAAATGCGCTGATTGGCCTGATGGGGGACGAAAACATCCACATCTTTGGGTTCAATACCGGCCATCCGGGCCGCCTCGACCATGGCTTCAGAAATCTTGTTGACGGCCTCACGAAAAACCTTATTGCCCTGCATCCGCAAATAGCCGGTGGTCTGGGTTGCCGAAACACCGCCATCCACATAGAGCAAATCGACCATAGAGCCGTCACAGCGCAAAAAGCTCGACAGGATGCCGCGCTCCTCCGCTTGCTCTTCTTCCACGGCTGAAACCACAAAAGCCCCGGCCCCGTCGCCAAACAAGACGCAAGTGGTGCGGTCCTGCCAATCGAGAATCCGCGAAAATGTTTCCGCGCCAATGACCAGGGCCCGCTTGTGTTGACCGGAGATGAGAAATTTTTCTGCCGTTGAAAGCGCATACACAAAACCGGTACAAACCGCCTGAATATCAAAAGCGGCGCCCTGCTTGATGCCAAGCTTGGCCTGCACAATCGCTGCCGTTGCCGGAAAGGTCAGGTCCGGTGTTGCCGTTGCTACAATGACAAGATCAATATCTTCCGGACCTATATTCGCCTTGGCCATGGCTTTTTTAGCCGCTTCAACAGCCAGATCAGAGGTGCGTTGTCCATGGGCCGCCATATGACGCCGACAAATGCCGGTGCGTTCTCTTATCCATTCATCGCTGGTTTCAACAGAGGTCGCCAATTCTTCATTGGTCAGAATTTTTTCCGGCAGAAACCCGCCACAACTTTCAACGACGGCGCGTAATGCCATTAGATAACTTCTTTCTCTTCAGTTTGAACTTTGACCGCCCGTTCCCGAACCTTGGCGATGGTGGTTTTAATTTCTTCTTGAAAAGGGTGACGCACAAGGCTGTCGGCTATTTCCAACGCACTGCAAAACCCTGTTTCATCGGCGCTACCATGACTTTTAATGACCAGACCGTTCAGGCCCAATAAGGGCGCACCATTGACATTGGACGGATCCATCCGGGCGCGCATCCTGCTGAGCCCCCCCATCATCAGGGCTGCGCCCAATTTTGTCAAAAGCGATTGTGTCATCACTTCTTTAATCCAGGCCCCAATAACCCGCGCCGTACCTTCAGCCGTTTTCAGGGTGATATTGCCGGTAAAGCCGTCGGTTACGATAACATCCACCGTGCCCTTGGCAATATCATCGCCTTCAACAAAGCCATGAAAAGCCATTTTCGGATCCGCTTCGCGGAGGATTCTTGCCGCTGTGCGAATAAGGTCATGGCCTTTTAATTCTTCCGCGCCAACATTCAAAAGGCCGACGCTCGGCTTTTCCTTGCCCTCAAGAGCGCGGAAAAATGCTTCGCCCATAATCGCGAATTGCACCAGCTGGTTCGCATTGGCTTCTACATTGGCCCCCACATCCAGCACCACGCAACGTCCACGATTGGACGGCCATAGGGCCGTAATCGCCGGGCGTTCAATGCCTTCCAGCATCCGTAATTGCAATACCGACATCGCCATCAGCACCCCCGTATTGCCACAGGAGACAATCGCGCCAGCCTCACCCTTTTTGACCAGCTCAATCGCATGCCACATAGACGTATTACGCCCCCGGCGTACCATCAACATCGGCTTGTCGGTCATGGTCACCACATCTTCACAATGATGTAATTCCATTCGATCAGAAAAATGGCTGCGTAATTCACCGGCCATGGGAAAGGCGCTGATTTTTTGTTCATTGCCGCACAGGATCAAACGCGTGGACGCGTGATTTTGCAAATAGCGCAGACAACCGCCAAGGGTGGCCTCCATGCCACCATCAG
>JALSJA010000218.1 GCA_026989615.1 Parvularculaceae bacterium
GAGATTGTCACCATGATAATTGATCTTCTGGAAACAAGGGTGCGCCCGGCGGTGGCCCAGGATGGCGGCGACATCAAATTTGAGCGCTATGAAGAGGCCGAGGGCATTGTCTATCTGTCCATGCGCGGCGCCTGTGCCGGCTGCCCGTCTTCCACCATGACCCTGAAACAGGGGGTTGAAAACCTCATCAAACATTATGTGCCGGAAGTGACCGCCGTTGAGGCCATTGCCCAATAGCGCCGATCAGCGCAAAGCCCCGTCTAATCTTTTCCTGATCTCGAAGGCCCCATTTCAAATGACCGATATGCTCCCCGCCGACAAATCCCCGTTAAGCGATAATGCCCTCGACCAGCTATTTCGCACGGCCCGCACCTATAATCGCTTTACCGACAAGCCGGTCCCCAATGCCCTGCTACAGGCTATTTATGATTTGATGAAATGGGGCGCAACCTCGGCCAACTGCCAGCCGGCACGGATATTGTTTCTGACCTCAAACGAAGCAAAAGCCCGCCTGAAACCTTTTCTTGATGACGGTAATATCAAAAAAACCATGGCCGCTCCGGTCACCGCCCTTATCGGCCATGATCTGGCCTTTTACGAGCATCTGCCCGAGCAATATCCCGCCGCCGACGCCAAATCATGGTTTGTGGGTGATAATCAGAAAATAGCCGAAACCGCCTTCCGCAACGGCACTTTGCAAGGGGCCTATTTCATGCTCGCCGCCAGAGCTTTGGGCCTCGATTGCGGCCCCATGTCCGGATTCAATATTGAGGGGGCAAGTAAAGAGTTTTTCAAGGACAGTAAGGTCCAGGCCAATTTCCTGTGCAATTTGGGCTATGGCGCGGAAGATGGCACCTATCCCCGCGGCCCCCGCCTCAGTTTCGATCAGGCCTGCCAGATATTATAAATGGCCATACTCGCTATTGATACCTGTCTTGAGCAATGCAGCGTCAGCCTGTTATTGCCCGATGATCAGCTTGTCGAGCAATGCGAGGACAGAATAAGGGGCCATGCGGAGCGCCTGCCCCTGATGGTTCGGGCAATCCTCGCCAAAGCCGGTATGGCCGCAAAAAACATAGAAAAAACAGTGGTTACAACCGGCCCCGGCTCTTTCACCGGGGTTCGTGTGGGGCTTGCCTTTGCGCGCGGTATGGCCATTGGTCAGAATTTCAAATTGCATGGTATGACCAGTTTTGAGGCTCTTGCCCTCTCGGCCCCGGCCAATGCCCGAAACATTCTCACCCTGATAGATGCCCGCCGCGGTCAGGTCTATGGGCAGATCTTCACCCGCAATAACAAAGGTCAGGCCATACCGCAGCAGGACCCTTTTGTGGAAGACCCGCCAGTCGCAGCAAAGCGCCTCGCCCCAATGCTCGAAAATCAGGATTTTTGCCTTCTTGGCAGCGGCATCACCCTTACATTCCCGGATCAAGCCAGTCCCATATTATACCCAGACACCGCAATAATGGCCCGGCATATGAAGGAAATAACCGATATTACCCCCCCGGATCCTTTCTATCTTCGCCCCCCCGATGCCAAGCCGAAAAAGCCTTTGAATTAACCTTTCCCACAAAAGAAAAAGCACCAAAGCCTCCTTATGCAATTTCGAACCGCAACCTCAAATGATAGAGAAAACATGGCTCATTTGCATGGCGAAACATTTCCTCACGAGCCATGGTCAAAAGACTTCATCGGCAAATTGCTTAACAGACAAGGCAGCTTGGCCCTATTGGCCGAAACCAATCCCCCGCAATCCATCCTTACCGGCTTTATTCTCGTTCAATGCGCTGCCGATGAGGCAGAAATCCTGACCATAGCCGTAGCCCCGGACCATCAAAGACAAGGCATTGGCACAAAACTGCTGGATGACGCAATAAAACACCTAAAGGCCATGAACATCACCCATTTGTTCCTGGATGTCTCCCGCAAAAACCACCCGGCCATAGCCCTTTATGACCATTTCGGCTTCATGGAATGCGGAAATCGCCCAGATTACTATAAGGATGGCAGTGACGGGATGCTTATGGCCAAATCCCTC
>JALSJA010000219.1 GCA_026989615.1 Parvularculaceae bacterium
CTGCTTCGCGA
Source organism: Parvularculaceae bacterium (assembly GCA_026989615.1). Lineage (GTDB taxonomy): Bacteria > Pseudomonadota > Alphaproteobacteria > Caulobacterales > Parvularculaceae > S012-90. The sequence continues at coordinate 12 of JALSJA010000219.1, forward strand.
ACGCCTTTGGGGGCGCTGATCATTGGCGAGATCATGGCCGAGACCGATTTGCCGGAAGGGGCGTTTTCTATCCTGCCGGCATCCCGCGACGGGGCGGATTTGTTTACGGTGGATGATCGGTTGAAACTTTTATCCTTTACCGGCTCGCCGGATGTCGGTTGGCGGCTGAAGGCCAAATCCGGCAAGAAAAAAGTGGTGCTGGAATTGGGCGGCAATGCTGCCGTTATCGTTGACCATGATGCCGATCTGGATGATGCGGTGGCGCGGATTGTGTTCGGGGCGTTTTATCAGTCCGGCCAATCCTGTATTGGCGTGCAGCGGATTATCGCTCATTCCTCTATCTATGACGCCTTGAAGAAGAAATTAGTGGCGGAAACCAAAAAGCTGGTGGCGGGGGACCCCAAAGATCGCAACACTTTCATTGGTCCGATGATTTCCGAAGGCGAAGCCAAGCGTCTCCATGGCTGGATAGAAGATGCGGTTTCCCATGGAGCGAAATTGCTCACCGGTGGCAAGCGTGATGGGGCGATGCTGGAGGCAACCCTGCTGGAGAATGTTGCCCGCACTTGCGAGGCCTATACAGAAGAAGCCTTTGGCCCGCTGGCGATATTGTCTTCCTTTGATGACTGGCAGCAGGCGCTGGATGAGGTCAATGATTCCAAATTCGGCTTACAGGCGGGCATTTTCACCCGTGATTTTTTCAAAATCCAAAAAGCCTGGGACGAGTTGGAGGTTGGCGGCGTGGTTGTCAATGATGTGCCATCCTATCGCGTGGATAATATGCCCTATGGCGGGGTCAAGGATTCCGGCCTTGGCCGCGAAGGGATAATTTTTGCCATGGAAGACATGACCGAGATCAGAAATCTGGTCATCCGCATGCGGGATTAAAAAACGCGAGGCGTGAGCCCCGCGTTTTTATTTCTATGATTTGAGAGCCTTGCGAATACCTTTGGCATAATCAGGGCTGATTTTTTCAAAATGGCCAAGAGCGAGCTCAATAATCTCTTCAGGCACACCACTCATGGAGCCAGCGATATTTTGATAAAGTCGCTGGCGCTGGCCCTTATCCATTAAATCATGCAAGGCCCGTGGCTGGCTGTAATCATCATTGCCGTCGCGATGATTATACCGGTCCGCATCGCCGGAAATGCGCAAAGGCGGTTCGGCCACGCTTGGGTCTTCCACCGCGCCGCCCATGGAGTTTGGCTCATAATAGGCATCATCCGCGCCGGTTTTCTGGCCAAAGAAGTTCATGGACCCGTCTTTATGATAATGATGCATGGGGCATTTGGGTGCATTGACCGGCAGCGCTTCATAATGGGTGCCAAGGCGATAACGGTGGGCATCGGCGTAAGAGAAAATCCGTGCTTGCAAGACTTTGTCGGGAGAAAACCCAATGCCCGGCACCACATTGGACGGGCTGAACGCCGCCTGCTCAATTTCCGCAAAGTAATTTTCCGGATTGCGGTTCAATTCCATAATGCCAACTTCAATCAGCGGGAAATCCGCATGTGGCCAGACCTTGGTCAGATCGAAGGGATTATAGGGCGTGGTTTCAGCCTCCTGTTCGGACATGATCTGCACCATCATCCGCCATTTGGGGAAATGGCCGTCTTCGATTGTGCCATAAAGCGCTTCCTGATAGCCCTCGCGGGTTTTGCCAATAATCGCTTCGCCTTCGCTATTGGTATAATGGGCGTGGCCCTGCATGGTTTTGAAATGGAACTTGACCCAATAGCGCTCACCCTTCTCATTCCACAGGCTATAGGTGTGACTGCCATAGCCATTCATCTGCATCGGCGTTTGTGGCAGGCCGCGATCGGACATCAATATGGTGACCTGATGCAGGGCTTCGGGGCTGAGCGACCAGAAATCCCACATGGCGGTGGGTGAGCGTAAATTGGTTCTGGGGTGGCGTTTCTGGGTGTGGATAAAGTCCGGGAATTTTAGCGGATCGCGGATGAAAAACACCGGTGTATTATTGCCGACCAGATCCCAATTTCCTTCTTGTGTATAAAATTTCAGGGCAAAGCCGCGCACATCGCGCTCATGATCGGCGGCACCTTGCTCTCCGGCGACGGTAGAGAACCGCGCCAGCATTTCGGTTTTTGTGCCCGGTTGCAGGACCTTGGCGCAAGTATATTTGGAAATATCGCCGGTAATTGTCAGCGTACCAAAAGCGCCCCAGCCCTTGGCATGGACCACGCGCTCGGGGATGCGTTCGCGGTTTTGATGGGCCAGTTTTTCCAGCAATTGATAATCCTGCATCAGCAGCGGCCCGCGCGCGCCGGCGGAAAGGCTGTTTTGATTATCGGCAATGGGGGCGCCGGCGGTGGTGGTGAGGCGTTTGGTCATGAATGTTCTCCCTTGATATGGCTTGGTTTGAAATCGGCCTGAAATGGGTTGTGGGAGCAGGATAGGGGAATTAAATGATAAAGAAAAATTGTATTATATTCTGATTATGATAAGAAAAACCTATGAATATCACCCTGAGACAGCTTTCCTATTTCATGGCTCTGGCTGAAACCCGCCATTTCGGGCGGGCGGCGGAGAAGGTCCATGTGAGCCAGCCGGCGCTTTCGGTGCAGATACGCGAATTGGAGCAGCGCCTCGGGGTGGCCCTATTGGAGCCGGGGCGGGCGGTGGTTTTGACCTCGGCCGGTCATGAGGTTCTGGCCAGTGCGCATTCGGTGATGGCGAGTTTGCGGGACATGCAGGATGGTTTGCGTTTGCGCGATGGGTTGTCGGGGCGGTTGAGGCTAGGGGTTATTCCCACTGTGGCACCTTATCTTTTGCCAAAAATCCTGCCCCTATTGCGAGAAGAAGCGCCGGCACTTGATTTGCGGGTACGCGAAGCCCAAACCGAGATGCTGCTAAGCGATCTTGAGGACGGAGCTTTGGACGCAGCCATATTGGCCTTGCCTGCGGGGGCGGGTCTTGAAGAGCGGTTTTTATTTGAGGATCGGTTTTTGCTGGCTGGCACAACAGCCCAATTTGAAATTTTGCAAAATCATGGCGCGCCCTTGCGGCCATCGGCGCTCGATCCCGGGCAATTATTATTGCTGGATGAGGGCCATTGTCTGGCCGATCAGGCATTGGAGGTGTGTGACTTTGCCCGCCCGGCAAGGCGGGTCGATTTGGGGGCCAGCTCGCTGGCGACCCTTTGCGGGCTGGTGGCGTCGGGCTATGGGCTGACCTTTTTGCCGGAAATTGCCATCACAACCGAATGTCGTGCCGCGCCCAAAATGCAGGTGCAACGTTTTGCGGCTCCTGAACCTTCGCGCCGGATTGGATTGGTACGCAAGGGAGCAAAACCAAAGGCAAAATGGTTTGATGATTTGGCAGAGTTTCTGGCGCGCAGTGGCAGGGCCTTGATTGATGGGGTGAAAGATTTTGGCAGCAGGGAAGTGTAATCAAGACTTCCTGGTTTGATGCTGGCCTGTCTGCAAAGCCCGATAATTCTTGATATTGCGAGGCGGTTACGGCAGGTTGGGATTTGCCCGTTAAGGGCACTTTATTGGGGATATTCCTGAAAATTTTTATCCGGGCGGGTGCGCCTGAAATATATAACGAGGTTGCTTTGAAAAAAATAATTATCCTGGCAAGCATGCTTGCCGCTCTGCTTACATCGGCTTTGGCACAAACGACTGGCGGTGTTTTCGGGCCGAATATTTCTGCCGGGGATCGCACGGCGCAATTTCGTATTGCCACATCACCATCGGAAAATGGCGGGCCGGAGCGTTGGGAAGCGCGGGTGCATTATCAACAGGCGTTAAGCGAGACTTTGCGTTGGCGGGTGGTCTTACAGGGTAGTGATTTTGAAACCGGTGATTTTGAATATAATTTCCTGCAAGCGGAATTGCAGTGGCAGTTTAGAAAGGCCGATGAAAATTCCCCTTGGGCCAGCGCTTTGCGGCTGGATACGCGCATTGTTGAATCCGATGACGGGGCCAGCCGTTTGGGCTTGAACTGGACCAATCAGTGGAATTTTGAAAATGGCTGGCAGTTCAATAATGTGGTTTTAACGGCGCGGGAAATTGGCCCTGATGCCCGTGATGGTATTATTCTGGAATTGCGCAACGGGGTGAAATATAAGCTTGGCCCTGAAATGCAGATTGGCGTTGAAAGCTTTAGCGCCCTCGGGCGCTCCAATGTCCTTGGCAGTTTTAAGGATCAAAATCATCGCATCGGACCGGTGGTGACAGGCAAGCTCGGGGATAATACCAGCTATCTGGCAGGGGTCCTGTTTGGAGTGTCAGACAATGCCCGCGATGTTGATTTTCGCCTGTGGCTGACAAAGAAATTTTAGAGCGTTTCCAGAATAAGTGGATCCTCGACAGGCTCAGGATGAGGCCGGTTATCCGTCTGGCCTTTCGCCTTGGTTCAGGAGCGTCAAAACAAAAACTTGGAGCCCGGTTTTGATTGGTATCAAAACCGGACAGGCTCTGGCGACGAAACTTAAGGGCGTTCACGCAAAATCCATGGGCCGGGCCGGGGTGTGGTTGAGTAATTTGCGCAATAGCTGCGTGCGACTGGTGACATCGGCCTTGCTATAGATGGAGCGCAAATGGTTCTCGACCGTGCGTACGCTGATTTTCAGACTTTCGGAAATTTGCGTATTGGTCAGACCCTGGGCAAGAGCAAAGACAATTTCGCTTTCGCGTGCGGTCCAGCCAAATTCCTGCGTGCAGCGGGCAATGGCGATATTGCTATGGGCAAAGCCGAGGCGGACCGCATAACGGGATTGGCCTGTTTTGGAAATGCTGTGTTCAATTTCAAAATTGATATTTTTATGCAGTGCCGACCGGCCTTCATCGGGGCAATCACTCTTTAGTGTCATTCGGGATAAGTGCTTATGGCGCATGGTTTGCACGGCGCTCGAAATATGATGCATTAAAAACGGCAAATCCCCATAAAGATTATTGGTCACGCAAGGGCTGGTTTCCTGAATTTGCAAGGCATCATCGAGAATGAGATAGCCGGTATTTTGCAAAAGCGTTTTTAGATTTTCGCTAAGCAGGCGATATTGAGACAAATGTTCCTTGAAAGTAAGGCGGGCAATGGTCGAGCCGACAATCGGTGCGATGTCGCTTGCAATTTGCAAGGCCCTGTCGCCAAAATCGCGGGATCCGGTGGGGCGGTGAAAGCCAATCACGACCATCAAATCATTTTCGATTGTTTGCGGTTTGACCATCAATGCCAATACATGGCGAATACCGCTTGGTTTTAGGAAATCATTATAATATTCGCTTTTGGAAAATTCTGTCGGATCGCAAACATCGGAAAGACGATAGACATCGGTAACAGCATCGGTCGGCTGATAAAGGGGTGGCATGGTCTGGCGATTTAAAATGACCGGATCAGAGCGGTGAAACTTGCTGACATATTGGTTGTGAATTTTGTTTTCGATGCCCTTGGCCAGATTGTGCCCGATATTATAGCCTTTGCGACCGCGTTGAAAATGCAAAAGTGTACTGGTCTCCGCGCCAATGTTGCGGGCAACGGGGCCCAAAAGTGTAGATTCCAATGCGGCGTAATCGAAGCAATCAGCGATTTCGCCATAAAGGCCTTGGCTTTTGGCCGAATTATGTGCGGTCTCTATTCCGGGCAAGGTTTGACCTGTAAAAATGCTGTAAATAAATGCGACTGCGTATCTGTTACAGTTTGTGCGTAAAATCAGACAGCGTCAAGTTTGGCTCTATTCCTTGGCATTTCCGGCCAGTGCGGCATTCATAATCTCGCGCATTTCATTCTTTTTTATTTTGCCGGTAACCGTCATGGGAAAACTGTCAACAAAGCGAATATAACGCGGCACTTTGAAATGGGCGATTTGGTCTTTGCAAAAAACCTTTATGTCGGCAGCCGATAATTGCGCATTGGGCGCAAGTCTTATCCAGGCGCAAACTTCTTCGCCATATTTTTCATCCTCCACGCCGAAAACCTGTGCTTCGGCTATGTCCGGATGGGTAAAGAGAAAGTCCTCGATCTCGCGCGGAAAAATATTTTCGCCACCGCGAATGAGCATGTCTTTTACCCGACCGACAATATCGCAATAGCCGTCCTCGTCGATAATGGCGAGATCGCCCGTATGCATCCAGCCATCATCATCAATCGCTTCTCTGGTTTTTTCCTCATCATTCCAATAGGCCTGCATGACCGAATAGCCCCGGGTGCATAGCTCGCCTTTCACGCCGCGTCTGGTTGTGTTTCCCTGTTCGTCAATAATCTTTACTTCTACATGGGGATGAACCCGCCCGACCGTGGAAACACGTTTGTCGAGGGGGTCATCTTTTGCGGTTTGAAAGCTAATGGGTGAGGTTTCGGTCATGCCATAGCCGATGGTGACCTCGCGCATATTCATATCGCTGATAACCCGCTTCATGACCTCAATCGGGCAGGGGGCGCCGGCCATAACACCGGTGCGTAAATGGGCGAGATTGAAACTGTCAAAATCCTCATGGTCGAGCATGGCAATGAACATGGTCGGGACACCATAGACGGCGGTGCATTTTTCTTCGTCCAGAGCTTTCAAAACCGCGCCAGCATCAAATTTCTCGGAGGCAAAGACAGCGCAGGTACCATGCAGGCAGCAAGCGAGCGATCCCATGACCATGCCAAAGCAATGATAAAGCGGCACCGGAATACATAGGCGATCTCCGGGGCCAAGATTTTGGGCCTGGCCTGTAAAAAAGGCATTGTTCAGGATGTTTTTATGGCTGAGGGTTGCGCCTTTGGGCGCGCCGGTGGTGCCGCTGGTAAATTGGATATTGATCGGATCATCCGCTTTCAGGGAGGCTTGAATATGGTCGATTGTCTCGCGGCTTTGCCCATGACCATTTTGCAAAATATCCTTAAAGGCATGAAACCCTTTTTCCTTTTCCTCACCAATAAGGATTTTTATGGCAAGCTTTGGCAGGCGGCCTTCTGCAGCAAGGCTGTTGAGCATTGCAACATAATCGGCATGTTTGGAGTTTCTGGCGAGGACCAATGCTTTGCAACCAACCTTGTTGAGCGCATAGTCCAATTCGCGCGGGCGATAATCGGGATTGATATTGACCAGAATCAGACCGGCCAGTGAAGTGGCAAATTGGGTTATCGTCCATTCAAGACAATTTGCCGCCCATATGCCAACGCGGTCCCCCGGTTGCAGCCCCAAAGCCAAAAGACCAATCGCAAAATCCTGCGATTGGTCCAGCAATTCTGTGAAGGTCAGTTTTATAGCTTGGTGGCGCGAGATTAGCGCCGGAGCTTCGGGCCATGTTCGCGCCGCCTTGTGCAGCGCATCGCCAATCGTGCCCTCGAAAAGAGGGATATGGGTTGTGCCTTTTACATGACTTAGGTTTGTCATTTAATCAATGTCAGGAAAATCGACATCCACATGCTTATATTCGCCGCCATCCTTGGCCATTTGATACATCATCTTGCCGTCCACAACAGCAGCGATACTGCCATCATCATTATAGCCCACAAGCGGGCCATGCATGACCGCAAACATTGTAAAACCGCCCGGTGAATCCGGCTGGTGGATGGCGCCAGCCGGTTCCCAGACATAATTCATGATCGGGCCGCGATCTTCGTCATAGCCAAATTCGCCATCAATTATAATGCCTTCCACCGCACCAACATGGCCATGGACCGGGGCGTCATTTTCCGGGTCGACTTTTAGCAGGAATGAATAGCCGCCGGTTTTCATGTCGACTTTCAACAATTTGAACCAGGTTCCCTCAATCACCCAAGGCAACCATTTCAATTTATTGGTGTCCAGAAATACCGATTGTCTGGGTTTGACCGTTTTGACAGTCATTTGGTCGGTTTTTTTCAATTGGAGGCTCGACATAATGGGTTCCGTCCTTGCTTGTTTTTCAATGCTGCGAGCCTTGATGGTTTCATAATAAGTGGCGTTAGCAAATGACGGGAACCCCCTATAGGTGGCGGTTTTTGCGATAAAACAATGGGTGCTTAGAGCCTATTTTTGTTTTGATTGAATCAAAACCGGGCTCTAAGTCTTTGTTTTTGAGCACTTCTTATCCGAAAACCGGTTCCCACTTTTCGGGAAGTGCTTTAGGTGATTTGGCCCTTTGTAGCGTGGATTTGAGTAATTTACGCTATTGGCGAAAGGCTTGCGCATGGCCAGATTAGCGGCTGCAACGCGTTATCAACTGAAAATCCGGGGAAGTTTAAGGGGACGAAATGACTGAACAGCTTAAAAAATTCCGAATCAATGGCTTGCTCGCATCAAGCGCCATGGCATTAACCCTGACATTTGCAGCCAGCGCCCTATTGGTGGCACCGGCACAGGCGCAATCGGGCGAGGCGGCAGATGAGGCAGCAGGTGAAGTGGTCGCAGATGATCGGGCACCCTCCGGTTTTGACGAAATTATCGTAACCGCCCGAAAGCGTGAAGAAAGCGCCGAATCAACACCGATTGCAATTTCTGCTTTTACTGGCGATACGCTGGAAAAACGCGGGGCAGCCAATATTGAAGATGTTTCGCGCTTCGTGCCCAATTTAAATATTACCTCCAATGGCGGTGGCGGCGGTAGCGCCAGCACCTCCAATATTTATTTGCGCGGTGTTGGCCAAAGCGATTTTCTGGTAACCACCGACCCCGGTGTCGGGCTTTACATTGATGGTGTTTATTATGCCCGCGCAACGGCCAGCATTATGGATTTGCTGGATCTGGAACGGGTTGAAGTATTGCGCGGGCCGCAAGGGACTTTATTCGGGAAAAATACGATTGGCGGCGCAATCAATCTCATCTCGGCCAAGCCGGACCCTGATGGTGGTGGTCGGATAGAGTTGCGCGCCGGTGAGAATAATTATTTTGAAGGCCGGGCCAGAATTGATGTGCCGATGAGCGAAAACCTGACCGCGCGCTTTGCCACCCTGTATAAAACCAAGGATGGATTTACCGACCGTATCGCCACTGGTGAGCGTGAAGGCGATGCGCGCAGCTTTGCTGGCCGCGCTATGTTCCACTGGGACCCTTCCGATGATTTTTCGGCGGATCTGGTTTTTGATTTCAGCACCCGTGACGGCACCTCGGCAGAAACCGCTATTTTGCAGTTTGATCCCAATGCCCCTCTGGCGGCTCTCTGGCAGGCATTGGTCGGAGCGCCATCCGGGGTCACTTCCCCGGCGATTGTCAACACCAATCCGCGCGAAAGCCTGGCCACCGGTCCCAATGTGGATGACAATCAAACCTATGGGGGCAGCCTGACCATGGTGCGCGATTATGGCGCGGTGCAGGTGAAATCCATTAGTGCGGTGCGATCCCTTTCCGCTGAATTTGGCCGCGACGGGGACGGATCAGCCAATCAATATCTCCACACCAATAACAAGGTCGAGCAGGTTCAATATTCGCAAGAGCTGCAAATGACCGGCAAGGGCTTTGAAGACAAGCTCGATTGGGTTGGCGGCGTTTATTATTTTAATGAGCTGGCCAAGGATACCAATGATGTGCGTTTGGCTTCGGGTCTGTTTGCAGCGCTGGAAGGCCTGCCGGCAGCGGTTATTCCACTGACCGGAACCTCTGTTTGCCCGGGGCCATTCCCCCCCAATGTTTGTGCTGGCGGGGCGGGTAATCCTTTTAATGTCGGGCTTGATCTTGATTTTAATATTTACAACAAAATTCGCGGCGATAGCTATGCTGTTTTCGGTAGCGGCACTTATGCCATGACCGACCGGATGAATTTTACCGTGGGCTTACGGTATACGGATGAAAACAAGGAATATTTCCTTGACCATAGCCGGGTGAATTCCGGTGCGGCGATTATTCCGCCAACCACTTTAAGCGATAGCTGGAGCTCTTTGTCGCCGCGGTTCAGCCTTGACTTTCAGACCGATGACAACACGCTTTATTATGGTTCGATTTCCAAGGGCTTCAAAAGTGGTGGCTTTAATGGTCGCCCGACATCGCAAGGGGCAGTGGATAGCTATGATCCGGAATTTGTCTGGTCCTATGAAGTCGGGGTGAAAACCAGCTTTGCCGATCGGCGCGTATTGTTGAGTGCTGCGGCCTTTATTTATGATTATCAGGACATGCAGCTGACATCGGTGCGGGCTGACAGTTTCGGTAATCTGTTGCTGGTAACCGAAAATGCCGGGACCGCGCAGGTCAAAGGTGCTGAAGCGGAATTACGCGCCATGGTCACTGATAACTTCACCATTGATGCCACGATTGGATTGCTTGATGCGCAATATGATGAGCTAAATCCCGGCGCTACGGTGACAACCAATCTCTCTTTACCGCGCACGCCGGACCTTACCTATTCACTAGGGGCGGAATATGTTGTGGCTTTGTCCGACGCTTTTGATCTGACATTGCGCGGGGATTATGCCTTCCAAAGCTCTCAGGCGCTTGACCCTGCCAATACAACCGCTTTGTTGCAGGATGATTATGGCTTGCTCAATGCGCGCCTCACCCTTGCGCCGACCACAGGAAATTGGGAGGCGGCTCTTTACGGCAAAAACATAACCGATGAGCTTTATCTGGTTGGCACCGGGGTGACGACCTTGGACAGCTTTGGTATTGTTGAAGGCTCGTACGGCCTGCCATCAGAATGGGGCTTTGTGACCAAGTTCAACTTTTAGGAGCAACAAACCCTTATGGCCGACTATTCGAAAACAGATCCCGGCATGGTGCAATTCTTGAATCAGTTTTATGGCGCCGAAGTGGTTGGGTTTGAGGCCATTGGACTTGAAAATGCCCGTGCCATGCTGGATGCCTTTCCTGACATGGTCGATGCCCCGGCGGCAGAGATTGGCGAGATTCGGGATTTGGAAATTGATGGTGCGGATGGTCCGTTAAAGGCGCGGCTTTATCGGCCGGAAAATGCCAAACCCGATAGTCCCGGGCTGATTTTCTATCATGGTGGTGGCTGGGTCATGGGCGGTATTGCCTCCCATGATCGCCCTTGCCGGCGTTTTTGCAAGCTGGCCGATATTCCGGTGCTGGCGGTGGATTACCGGCTTGCGCCGGAGCATCCCTATCCGGCGGCCAATGATGATGCCATTGCGTCTTTCCACTGGGCTTGCGCGCATGCGGCAGAATTGGGCATGGATAAAAATCGGCTGGCCGTGGCCGGCGATAGTGCGGGCGGGTATATATCTGCGGCGATAGCGTTAAAGCTTCGTGGGTCTGCCAAGGGCGAGCCTGCCTTACAGCTTTTAATCTATCCTGCCTTGCGCCCTTTTGGTGATGCGCCCTCCCATAAAGAGTTTGGCGAGGGGTTTGCCTTGGATGAGGGGGATATAAAATTTTTTACCGATTCCTATTTTCGCGAAAAAGGCAATGATCCGGACCCTGAGGTCTGGCCCCTTTTGTCGAAGGATTTAAGCGGTGTTGCGCCGGCGATTATTGTGACTGGCGGGCAGGATCCGTTGCAGGATGATGGCTTTGACTATAGCAAGGCTTTGCAAGAGGTTGGTGTTCCAGTGGTGCATCAGCATTATCCGGGGATGACCCATGGCTTTTTGTCGATGACTGCTCTTTCGCCCAAAGCCATGGAAGGGTTCGAGGCTGTGGCCGGCGAACTTGGCCGACAATTATATGGGTTGCCAGCAAAATGACCCATGGCCGAAGCCGCTTGGCAGGTAAAACCTGTTTGGTAACGGGGGGTGCGCACGGGCTAGGGCGGGCGATCGCCTCTTGCTTTGTGGCGCAGGGGGCAAAAGTGCTCATTACCGATATAGATGAAGCCGCTGGCGCGCAGACAGCCGAGGAAACCGGTGCGTTGTTTGCGGTGCAGGATGTGGCGCAGGAAAAGGGCTGGCCTGACATCATTGAATTTTGCCTAAGCGAATTCGGCAGGCTCGATGTGCTGGTCAATAATGCGGCACTGGCCGAAACCGGTGAGGGGCTGTCGCCCGAAGACAGCTCGCTGCAAGCCTGGCAGCGCATGTTCAGCGTCAATGTGGAAGGCACATTTCTTGGCTGCCGGGCCGCTTTGCCGGCCATGCGCAAATCCGGCGGCGGGTCGATCATCAATATGGCGTCGCTTGCCTCTTTGGTGCCGACACCATTTTTTACGGCCTATGGGGCGAGCAAGGCCGCCGTTAGCCATTTAAGCATGTCGGTGGCGCTGCATGGTGCGGCCGATAATATTCGCTGCAATTCCGTGCATCCGGGGCAAATACAAACACCTATGCATAATGCGCTGATCGCAGATGCTGCGGCCAAAGCCGGTGTGCCGGTGGAAGCGGTGGAAGCTGATTTTGCTTCGCGCATCCCTATGGGAAAATTTCAAAACCCGGAAGATGTGGCCAATATTGTTTTGTTTCTGGCCAGCGATGAAAGCGCGCAAATAACCGGTACACAAATGGTCGTTGATGGCGGCATGCAACTTAGCAATTAAAAGGAACAGATTATGAGCCGGACACTTTCTTTTGGCCAGCCTTTGGGTAGCATCATGCAAACCGCCTATGTGGTGGATGATCTGGAAGCGGCGGCCCATCACTGGACCAAAACCCTTGGTATTGGCCCATGGTTTTTGCTGGAACATTTTGAGGCCGATAATAAAACCTATTATGGCGCCCCGACCGATATCGATCTATCCGTGGCTTTGGCCTATGCGGGGTCCATGTGCTACGAGCTGGTTTTTGTTCATAATGATGTGCCCAATGTTTATGCGGATGTGGTTCGGGAAAAGGGCTATGGCTGTTTCCACCACTGGGCTTTGTCGACGGAAAGTTTCGATGAAGATGTGGAACGCTTGAAAAAGCAGGGTCATGAAATGGCGTTTTATGGCGAGGTGCGGCCGGTTGGTGGCAAGCGCTTTGCCTATATGGATACCCGCAAAGTCAATGGCGGGATGATTGAGCTGATCGAATTAAACGCCGATGTGGAAGGCCTGTTTTCTATGGTTAGGGATATGAGTGTGAATTGGGATGGCAAGGATATTATTCGCCGTCCTGAATAATGTATAACAACAATAAAACAAGAGGATAATTCTTATGGCAAAGGCATTTGCGTCTTCTGCGGATATGGAAGAAAAAAAGGAGACCATGAATGTGCTTGCGCAGGGCGTTTATGCGCTCACGGCTGAAGGGGACCCGAATATCGGGGCGATAGAGGGAGAGGATTTTGTGGTGGCCATCGAGGCGCGGGCGACCCCCAAAGCTGCGTCTGACTGGCTAAAAATTCTGCGCGAGCATACCGACAAGCCTGTGCGCTATCTCATACTGACCCATTATCATGCGGTGCGGGTTTTGGGAGCAAGTGCCTTTGAGGCTGATGAAATTATTGCCCATGAGAAAACCGAGTTTTTGCTCAAAGAACGCGGTCAGGAAGATTGGGATAGCGAGTTTGGCCGCATGCCGCGCCTGTTTCGCGAGCCGGAAGGCATTCCCGGCCTGACCTTTCCCGACAAGGTTTTCAGCGATGAAATGTCAATCGATCTCGGCGGTGATCGTGGCACTCTGGAGCTAAAATATTGTGGGCGTGGTCACACGGCGGGGGATATTGTGGTCTGGCATCCCAAGCATAAAATTCTGTTCGCGGGAGATCTGGTGGAAGCCGAAGCGGCGCTTTACACAGGCGATGCATTTCATATGGACTGGTCGCAGGGCACTTTGGACAAGGTAAAAGCATTTCAGGCCGAGGCATTGATTGGCGGGCGTGGTGCTGTGGCCAAGGGTCGTGTTGCGGTTGATGCGGCGATCGAGCAGACAAGAGAATTTCTCCTCGGCATGCAGACCCATGTGAAGGCCGCCCATGATAATGGCGGCACTTTGCGCGATGCTTTTGAGGCAACCCATAAGGCGCTGGCACCGAAATTTGGCCATTGGCCGATCTTCGAGCATTGCCTGCCGTTTAATGTGCAACGGTTATGGGATGAATATGATGGCATTGACTGGCCGCGCATCTGGACCATGGAGCGTGATCGCGAGGTTTGG
>JALSJA010000220.1 GCA_026989615.1 Parvularculaceae bacterium
GTGAGAATATTGCGTTCCCGCGCTGCCCGGGCAATAACCGGTGCCGCGCCTGTGCCCGTGCCCCCGCCCATGCCGGCAGTTATGAACAGCATGTTCGATCCTTCAATATGATCGATAATCTCATCAAGGCTTTCTTCGGCGGCGGCGCGGCCAATATCGGGCTGAGACCCCGCTCCGAGACCTTGGGTGACCGCAGAGCCCAGTTGAATTTTGTGCTTGGATTTGGCCAATCCGACCGCCTGCGCATCGGTATTGGCGACGACAAATTCGACACCATCCAGCTCGCTGACAATCATATTATTGACAGCATTGCCGCCAGCGCCACCAACGCCGATGACTGTGATTTTTGGTTTTAGTTCCGTGACCGGCGGTACGCTTAGATTTAACGGCATGAGGTGCTCCGATTTCCCCTGATAAATTGATGGTTAAAATATCGGTAAAATCGGTTACTAAATGGTTAAGGCTGCGTTTACCTTTCCTATATTTCAAGACTGCAGGGACATTGCAGTCCAAACAAAACCCCATGCCCCAAGGCATGTTTTCAAGGGACAGCTCTTAAAAACAGCTTGCCCATTGACCAAACCTCAAAAATGATCGCGCAGCCAGCCAAACGCTTTTTTGGGGCCCGTACCGGTTCGGTGCGAGGCGCTGTCATCTTCTATCGGGGCCATGGCGTCAAAGCGCCCGCTAAAATCCGCATGGACCAGTTCAATCGCTCCCATCAGGCTGGCAAAAGCAGGGCTGCCAACGGCGCTCGGCCCGCCCCACCCGTTCAATGGCTTGCCAATGCGTATTTTGAGCCCAAGGGCAGCTTCGGCAATCGGGGTCAGGTTTTCCAACTGCCCGGACCCGCCGGTAATAATTGCCCGGGCAAGCTGATCGCGCTCAATGCCCGCAACCGCCATTTGCTGCAAGACCCGCTCAAAAATCTCTTCCATCCGCGGCGCAATAACATCAGCAAGGCTCAAATGCCCCTCTTCACCAATTTCTGTATCCAATCCCCGCTGCACCTTGATGCGCTCCGCATCACTGGCCCCAAGCCCATAGGCCTTGGCCAGATCACCACTAATATGATCGCCGCCAATGGGCACATGCCCCCCATGGCACAAAGCCCCATCCTGCCAGACCGCAAAAGAGGTGGTGCGGGCGCCAATATCCAGACACAATGCCCCCATCTGTTTTTCATCTGCCATCAACACCCCGCAAGAGGCCGCATAGGGGGCCGCCAAAAATCCCCGCACCCGCACATCGCAACGCTCCAGGCTTTGACGCAGATTGGCCAGAAATGATTTGGGGGCGGCAAGGCAAGTAATTTCCACCAATAAGGTCTCCCCACAAAGCCCCCGGGGATCATCGACCGGATTGGTCCGGTCCAGACGAAACCGTGTTGGCCAGACATGCAGCATGGTCTGGTCTTTGCGCAAGCAGGATTCGACACCGCGCTTGACGCATAAATTGACATCATCATCGAGAACAGCCTGACCGTTTAATTCTATTTCGACCGCCACCCGATGGTTGATAATCTGGCGACCATTGACCAGCACCAATATTTCCCGCAACCGCTCACCGGCCATGGTCTCGGCGGCCTCAATAATATTGGCAATCGGGTCAGCGCTATCATTTTGCAGGAAGCCTGCCGGCGCAACGCCCTTGCTGGCGCGATGGGAAACACCGACAATTTCAGCCGCCGCCTGCATATTGTCGTCGCGAAAATAGCGCGCCATCACGCAAGCAATTTTTCCGCATCCAGCATCCATAATGCCGATAAGACCGCCCTGACGATCACTTAGCGGGGGGGATGAAAAGGGTTTGACCATGAAATGAACCTAAATTCGCTATTTGGTTTGTTTCAGCCGTACAAGGCTCGGATCACGCATATCCAAAATGGAAATCTTCTCGCCCAGAGCGCCCTCTCCGGCATTCATTTGCGCAAGCTTGGCAATGGCGTCTTCCACCGCGCTATTGCCACCGGGCGCGGGCAGTTTGGCGGTAAAGCCATTGCGAAACTTCAAATCCCAACGCCGATCCCCCTGATGGCGCAAAGCCACGATACGGGTTTTCATTTTTGGATATTTTGACAATTCCCGCATCAGCAAGACACTGTCCTGCGGGCGTTTGGAAGCCAGAATAACCGGCAGACCGGCAAATTCATCGCCGCCAACTCTGGTAATTTTCTTGCCTTCCCCGTCAATCAAGAAAAGGATCCCCTTATCCGGCTGCTGCCAAAGCGCTGCCGGCACCCGCTCTTCAATGGAAATATGCACCGTATTGGGCCATAAGCGCGAAATAGCCGCACTACGCACCCAGCCAAGGCGCTCAACCTCATGGCGCGCTTTGCTGGCATCAAAATGTAATAATGATCGCCCGACCACGGGCCCGGCCAGTTCATCATTCAAGGCTGCGATAATCTCATGCTCATCAATATGCCGGGCGCCTTTCAAGGTCACCCGCGAAACCTCAAAACCGACCATGCGAGCAGCATCGGCTGATGCACTGGCCACGCGCTCACCAAGATTGAAGAAATACCCTCCGGCAAACAGCATCAGCAAAACCAGCACGCTCAAACCGGCAACAAAGACCGAAACATAGGTAATCAGCACGCTGACGGCGCGCTGTAACCAGCCATCAATCTGCGCGCCGGTGCGTTCCAGCAGGCCACCCTTGTTCTTTTTCGATTTTCTTACCCGTCGCATGAGGCGTCTCCTGTCATCCAGTCGATCAATTGTTCAAACCCCACCCCACAATGCGCCGCCTGTTCCGGCGCCAGCGATGTTGGAGTTAAACCCGGTTGGGTATTAACTTCAAGAATATAAAGCCCCGCCGCCCCCTGGGTCTCGTCAAAACGAAAATCCGTGCGGGTCAGCCCCCGGCAGCCAAGCGCCCTATGGGCCCGCAAAGCGTAATCCAGACAGAGCGCCCTTATCCCCTCGGGAATATCCGCCGGAACGATATGGCGCGATCCACCATCGCTATATTTTGCTTCATAATCGTAAAAATCATTGGCCGCGATAATTTCCGTGACCTCCAGCGCCCGATCCCCCATCACCGCCGTTGTCAGCTCGCGCCCCGGGATAAACGGTTCAACCAGAAATTCCGTGTCACTTTCATCATGGCCCGCAATCAGTTCACGCGGCGAACGCTTATCGCCTTCGCCCATGATATAGACCCCGAAAGAAGATCCTCCGCGATTGGGTTTAATCACATGGGCGCCATCCATAGCCGGTGTGTCCGCAAAATCTTCCCGCTGCCAAATCTCACCCTTGGGCACGGGCAGACCGGCATTGGCCAACACAATTTTGGCCCGTGTCTTGTCCATGGCCAGCGCCGAAGCGGCAACACCGGAATGGGTATAAGGCAGGCGCATGGTCTCCAGCACACCTTGCACTATGCCATCCTCGCCACCCAGCCCGTGCAGGCCGTTAAAGACAATGTCCGGGCCAGCACCAGAAAATGCTTCTTTTAATTGCAGCGCCAGATCAGGCCCCGCATCAATCTCCTCGACCCTATGGCCAAGATTGCGCAAAGCCTTTGCCGCCGCTTTGCCCGAAACGAGAGACACCTCGCGCTCGGATGACCAGCCGCCCAGCAGGACCGCAATATTTTTCTGCCCGCTCAAGGTTTTTCTCCTACCCGTTTAATTTCCCAATGCAAATCAACACCAAGCTCTGCCTTCACCTTGGCCCGCATGGTCTCCCCCAGAGCTTCCAGATCGGCGGCACTGGCTTTGCCTTTATTGATCATGAAATTGCAATGTTGTTCGGAAAATTGCGCGTCGCCAATCTGAAATCCGCGCCCGCCAACCGCATCGATCAATTGCCAGGATCCACGTCCACCCGACTGCTCCGGGTCCGGATTTTTGAAAGTGGAGCCGCCGGTTTTTTCCCGGATCGGCTGGCTGTCCTCGCGCTTGCGCATAATTTCTGCCATCCGCGCTTCGATATCCGCAGGCTCTCCGGCCTCGCCTTCAAACAAAGCCTCGGTAAAGATAAATTCTTCCGGCAAGGAACAATGGCGATAGGCATAGCCAAGTTCTTCCACAGAAAAAACATGGCGCTCGCCTTTGCGATTATAGGCCACAGCCTCCACGAGCCGATCTCTGGTCTCGCTGCCATAGGCCCCGGCATTCATTCGCAATGCCCCGCCAATGGTGCCGGGAACCCCGCGCAAAAACTCAAGCCCGGCAATGCCCGCACGCGCCGCCCGTTTGGCCACCGAGGCATCCAGCGCCCCGGCCCCGGCGCGCAGGCGCAAACCCTCAATTTCAATTTTGGCAAAAGGTCCGGCAAGGCGCAGCACCACGCCGCGAATACCGCCATCGCGCACCAGCAGATTGGACCCCACCCCCATGGGCATGAGCGGTATATCCGCGGACAATGCCGCCAGAAAATCGCTTAAATCCTTTTCATCGGCTGGCAGGAACAGGAAATCTGCCGGACCGCCAACCCGAAACCAGGTAATAGCCGACAAATCCGCGCTTTCTATGATTTTTCCATTGACCTTTGGCAAAGAGAGGATGGCGTTCATCAGCTACCTCCCTTTGATTTCTGCAAAGCATCAACCATTTCAGCAGCACGCAGGGTAATATCTCCGGCACCAAGAAACACCACCATATCGCCAGATTTTGTCATCGCGGCCAGTTGGTCTGGCAAATCTTTCCAGTCACTTAAATAGCGCGCATCGCGATGGCCATAATTGGCCACCCCGCGTACCAGATCTTCTGTATTGAAATTTTCTATCGGTGCCTCGCCTGCCGCAAACACATCCGCAACAAAAACACTATCGGCCTGATTAAAGCAGGCACAAAAATCATCGAACAAATCCCGCAGACGGGTATAGCGATGGGGCTGCACCACGGCGATGACCCTGCCTTCGCAAACCTTGCGCGCCGCATCCAGAACGGCGGTGATTTCCACCGGATGATGGCCATAATCATCAATCAGCGTCACGCCATCAATTTCTCCAATTTTGGTAAAACGCCTTTTGACCCCGGCAAAACCGGCAAAGCCTTTTCGTATTTGCGCTTCACGCGCCCCCAATTCGCGCGCAACAATCGCCGCTGCCAGCGCGTTTTGCACATTATGCTTGCCGGGCATGGCCAGTTCAATGTCATCAATGCGTGATTGCACAGCGCCTTTGTCGCGAAACAAAATGGAAAAACGCGAGCCAAAATCACCATAGGCAATATTTTCCGCGCGAACATCCGCTTGCGGATTAAGCCCATAAGTAATCAATCGCCGATCCGTCACCCGCCCGACCAAGGCTTGCACTTCGGGGTGATCCAGACAGACAACGCCAAAGCCATAAAAGGGTGTATTTTCGATAAACCGATCAAAGGACCGGCGCAAGCTCTCAAACTCGCCATAATGGTCGAGATGTTCCGGATCAATATTCGTGATGACGCCCACGGTCGTCGGCAGGCGAATAAAAGTGCCATCACTTTCATCGGCTTCCACCACCATCCAGTCACCTTCCCCGAGGCGGGCATTGGTGCCATAGGCATTGATAACCCCGCCATTGATTACTGTCGGGTCCTCCCCGCAAGCATCGAGCAAAGCCGCCACCATGGAAGTGGTCGTGGTTTTGCCATGGGTCCCGGCAATACAGATATTCCATTTCAGGCGCATCAACTCCGCCAGCATATCCGCACGGCGCACCACCGGAATATGGCGCGCCCTTGCAGCGGCGATTTCCGGATTATCGCCTTTAATTGCGGTTGAAATTACAACCGCGCTTGCCGCTTTGATATTTTCCGGGCGATGGCCAATGGTAATGGTAATCCCCTTTTCGCGCAGGCGGCGCACATTGGCGGTGTCGGCAATATCGCTGCCGCTAACCTCATAGCCAAGATTATGCATCACCTCGGCAATCCCGCTCATGCCAATGCCGCCAATACCGACAAAATGCACAAGGCCAATACCAAAAGGCAATCGGATCTTGATCTTTCTTGTGGTGGTAGGACATTCTGCCATATTCAACTCAACTTTTACCCTGTACAATCTGCTCAACCCTGTCTGCCAGTTTTGCCGCCGCCTGGCGAGGGGCTGATTTTTGAGCCTGCATGGCCATTTCGGCGATTTTTTGGGGTTGTTCGAGAATATTGGCCATAATTTTGGACAATTTTTCCGGCGTAAAATCAGCCTCACCAATGCGATTGGCTGCCCCGGCCTTGACCAGCACCTCGGCATTGGCGGTTTGGTGGTCATCCATGGCAATCCCCAGCGGCACCAGAACCGATGGCCTGCCAATGGCGGCAATTTCTGTCACCGTCGACGCCCCGGCGCGGGCAATGACCAGATGGGCTCTGGCCAGACGCTCGGGCATATCAGAAAAAAACGGCGCAATCTCGCAATCCACACCGGCACTATCATAGGCAGCGCGCAGATCATCTTCTTCCTCGGCCCGGGCCTGCTGGGTCATTTTTACCCGCACCCGTAAAGCATCCGGCAGCATGGCTATCGCTTTTGGAATGACGGTAGAAAACAGCTTTGCCCCTTGGGATCCCCCAAAAACCAGAATTTCAATTATCGCATCATGGTCCGGCGCCTTAAAGCCCTGCCCGGCTTTGGCCGCAATCGCTGCGCGCACCGGATTGCCCGTTTCGAGAATATGCGCCTTGGTCTTGGGCAATTTGTCAAGCCGCGCAAAGCCATGGGCAATGAATTTTGCTTTTCCCGCAAGCAAACGATTGGCGCGGCCCAGAACCGCATTTTGTTCATGCAACCCATAGGGAATCCCCGATAAACGCGCCGCAAAAGTCGCTGGCACTGATGGATAGCCGCCAAAACCGACCACCACATCCGGCTTTTTCCGGGCCAGCACCGCTTTGGTTCTTAAAATACTCCCTAGCAATATGAAGCCAGCAGATATTTTAGCCGACAGCCCACGGGCGCTGGGACTTGCGGCTTTCAATTTAATAATTTCGTCCGCGGGAAAACCCTCTCCATAGCGAAGGCCGCGCTCATCGCTGAATAGAATGATTTTCCACCCGCGCTGGCGCATTTCTTCGGCCAGAGATTGGGCCGGAAACATATGGCCGCCCGTGCCCCCTGCTGCCAATGCAATGGTTTTGCGCCCGCTCATGGTAATTGGTCCCGCCCGGTCCAGTGCTGGCGGCGCTTGCGGGTTAAAGACAATAGCAAGCCGATGGTCAGAGCCGACGCTATCAACGATGAGCCGCCATAGGAAATAAACGGCAATGTCATGCCTTTTGAGGGCAGCAGATTCAAGCTGACCCCCATATTGATAATCGCCTGAAACCCGATCAAAGCGCCCAAACCACAAATCGCTGTCTGCATGAAAATACTGCTTTGCCCGCTCGCACGCATGAAGCTGCGCACGACCAGCGTTGCAAATAATACAACAATCAACGCCCCAAGCATGAAACCGGCTTCTTCGCCCGCCACCGCAAAAATATAATCCGTATGGGCATCGGGCAGGGAATATTTAATGCTTTGGGTGGCGCCGGAAAAATCCTTGCCAAACAACCCGCCATTGGCGAGGGTTTCCAGCGCCTTATCCACCTGATAATTATCGCCAATGCCGGGATTTAAAAAGCGGTCAATCCGGCTCGCCACATGGGGCGCATATTGATAACCCGCGATCAAGGCAATAACCGCCGCGATACCAAGCCCGACAACCCATAACCAACTCCATCCGGCAATAAAGAACATCACCGTCCAAATGACCGTCAACAATCCCCATTGCCCGTAATCAGGCTGCATCAAAAGCAAGACGCTCATCACCCCGTACAACATCAGCGCAATCAAGCCGCCGGGGAAAGACTTGTCCCGCGCCCCTTCCGCCAATAACCAGGCAGCGGTCATCACAAAGCCGGGCTTCATCAACTCAGATGGCTGCAAAGAAAAACCACCCACAAGCAGCCAGCGTTTTGCGCCATTGATCTCCGGGCCAAACACCAATCCCGCCACCATTAACAGCGCAGCCGCCATAAAAACCAACACCCCAAGGCGCTTGGCCTGCAAGGGGCGTAAAAATGTCAAGCCCAACAGGATTGCAATCGAGGGAACAAAAAACAGCATTTGCCGTTCGACAAAATATAGAGGATCATCAAGGCCAAGGCGCGTTGCTGTCACCGGACTTGCGGCAAAACATAAAGTTATGCCCACCAGCATCAAAGCGCCAGTGGCAATGAATAACACCCGGTCAATCGATCGCCACCAGCGGGCAATTGCCCGCACCAAAGCCCTGACATGGCTCTGAACCTGATCCTGAAATCTTGTAACGCGAATAGTGCTCATGCAACGCCCGCCTGTTTTAATCGATGAACAAAGGTCAAAAACTCCTGCCGTGCCTTGGCGTTTTTGCGCGTACGGCAAGCTGGCGCGAAGAGAATGGTTTTTGACTTGCCGTTTAGGCGCGCGCGCTCAGCATCATAATAACTGGCAGCAATAGCCATGGCCGGACTATCAAAGCTTTGAACATGAATACCCATATCGGTAATCATTCTTTCCGTTTCCGGGTCACCGGCATAAAGATAAATGGCCGCAATATTCTCTTTTACCTTGCGCAAATTACTCCATCCGCGCGCACCGCCGTGACCAATCCAATAGACATGGTCAAGCGCGCCAATTATCCGCACCACACCTTCCAAAGCACTGCAGGCACTATCATCAATCGCCAGCAAGCCATCACCGCGGGCGAGCATTTCAACCCGTCCGGAAAGGCCGGGAAAGCTGTGCAAGGCCTTGATAATTTGCGGGGTTTGCAGGCCAAGCTTGAGACAGACAGCAATCGCTGCCGCCGCCAATTCATTATGGGCTGCTCCCTGCAAATGGCTGGCGCGGGAGTAATTCCCCAATTCCGATGTTTTCCCGGCTCTGGCCGCATAGGCATGGCCTTCAATAGAAAACACGCCATGACCAAGCGTCGCCTCGCCTGAAACAGGAATAATTTCTCCGTGAAGTTTTTTACCCGCTCGCAATAATGTCGTGCAAAGCCCTTGGGTAATGCGGCCATCAACACCAATTATATAAGCGCCATTGGCAGCAAGCCCCTTGTGCAGGTTTAGCACGCCCTTCATGGCCCCTTGCAGACCTTCGCGTTCAACCGCATGGGCAAAAATATTGGTGATCACGGCAATATCGCAAGGAATATGACCACTATTGGCCAGAAGCGGCAGGGGATATTCCGTAATGATCGCCGTTTTCTGCAAAGGCAGACAGGAAAGAAAATTGCGGCAGCCCTCGTCAGGCCCCTCACCGGCAATCACCGCCTTACGCCCGGCAGTGTGCAAAATGTGACGGATGAGACTGGCCAAAAGAGACTTTCCAAGCGATCCGGATATGGCAATGAGCTGATTGCCCCGCGCGCGCATAGGCTCGGCACATTGCGCGAACAAATCCGCCACCGTGGCAAAAGCGATATCTTTGCTGGCAATCTGCCGCATGATTGGGTGATTGGGGGACAGACGCGACAGGGACGAGGCTGCGGCAAAAACCGCACTGACCTTGTCCCAGGGCCAGTTTTTGGGATGGGTGCAGCGATAGGGTGTCTTTTCCAATTGCTCGCGAATGATGCCGCGTTCATCCCATAATAAAATATTCGCCCCCGCCTGACGCAACGCATCCGCCGCCCCGATGCCGCCGGGATCCGCGCCATAAAGGGCAATGGTTTTGCCTTCATAATGGTCAAGCGGTGACATTTTATTTCTCCTAACGCAGCTTCAAAGTGCCAAGGCCGATAATGGCGAGGATGACAGCGATAATCCAAAAGCGAATGACAATGGTCGGCTCTTTCCAGCCCAATTGTTCAAAATGATGATGAATGGGCGCCATGCGAAAAACCCGCTTGCCAAACAGTTTGAACGAAGCAATCTGGATCATCACCGATAGCCCTTCCAACACAAACAGCCCGCCAATAATGGAAAGAACAATTTCATGTTTGGTGGCAACCGCGATAGCGCCAATCGCTCCGCCAAGAGAAAGCGATCCGGTATCGCCCATAAAAATCATCGCGGGCGGTGCGTTGAACCATAAAAAACCCAGCCCCGCCCCGACAATCGCCGCGCAAATTATCGCCAACTCACCAGTTCCCGGCACATAAGGAATTTGCAAATATTCCGCATTGATGGAATTGCCAACCAGATATGCAATAAACATATAGCTCGCCGCGGCAATCATCACCGGCACAATCGCCAAACCGTCAAGGCCATCGGTAAGGTTGACAGTATTGGATGCGCCGACAATCACAAAGGCAGCAAAAGGAATGAACATAAAACCGAGGGGCAACCAGAAATCCTTGAAAAATGGAAATGGCACTGAATTGGCCAGCCCTTCCGGCGCCGATGGATCATTGCTCAGGGTCTGGACAAAAAACCAACCCGCCAAAAGCGCTACGGCAAACTGGAATACCAGCTTGCCCTTGCCGACCACACCCGCTGTATTTTGCTTGGTGACCTTCAAATAATCATCCACAAAGCCAAGCAGGCCAAAAGACAAGGTTACCCCAAGGACGATCCAGACATAGGCATTATCAAGTCGCGCCCAAAGCAGAGCCGAAACCACCAGCGAGATTAGAATCAATACCCCGCCCATGGTTGGCGTGCCTTTTTTCTCGATAATATGCGATTGCGGGCCATCTTCCCGAATGGGTTGGCCCTTGCCCTGCTTGCGTCGCATCCAGTTGATCAGCCCCGGCCCGATGATAAAGGCTATAAGGAGCGAAGTCATAACCGCCCCACCCATGCGAAAGGTGATATATTGAAAGACATTGAACAAAGCAAAATCGTCTTTCAACGGATAAAAAATATGATAAAGCATGGCTGGGGTCCCCTCTAGCCTTTGGGTTTTTCTTGTTTGTTTTCATGGGCGCGTAATTTTGTTACCAAAGCGCTGGTTTTTGATGCATTCGATCCTTTGGCAATAATAACATCCCCCGCTTTGACAGCCGCCAAAATCGCATCCTCTAAATCAATCGCCGCCTCGGACCAAGCGCCTTGCATATTCTTTGGCAGGGTCTCGAAAAGTCCCCGCATCATCGGCCCGGCACAAAATACAAGGTCAATATTCGCGGCCTGTAATAAGGGCTTCAGGGAAAGATGCAGGCCTTGCGCGTCCTCTCCCAGCTCCAGCATATCGCCAAGCACGGCTATGCGCCGGCCTTTCAAACCCTCAAGGCTGGAAAGCGCTGCGCGCATGCTGGCCGGATTGGCGTTATAGCTTTCGTCAATTAGCGTAACGGATTTCCCGTCGAGGGTAAGCCCATAGCGCGCCCCGCGCCCCTCTACGGCTGCAAATTTCTCAAGACCGGCAAGGGCTTTTTCTCTGTCGCCCCCGCTCGCATCCACCGCCGCCAGGACCGCAAGGGCATTCATGGCCTGATGCTCGCCCGTCAACCGCAGAGAAAACGAAACGCGCTCGCCGCCAAGCATGGCCGTGATTTCGGCACCATCCGTCACGGCCCGATAATCCAGCAATTGATAATCTGCCTTTTCATGGCGACCAAAACGAACAATCCGCGCCCCATAGTCAGAGGCCTCTGCTGCAAGAAGATCATAATGCTCATTATCGCGCGGCAAAATAGCAATGCCGCCAGAGCGCAGGCCGGAAAATATTTCCGCCTTGGCGCGGGCAATATCGGCAACGCTGTCGAAAAACTCAAGATGCGCCGCCGCGACAGTGGTGATGATGGCAATATGCGGCTGCACCAGCTTCGTCAGCGGGGTAATTTCCCCTTTATGGTTCATACCGATTTCAAAAATGCCAAAATCCGCATCTTCCGGCAGCGCCGCCAATGTCAGGGGCACGCCAAAATGATTATTGAAACTTCTGGCCGCCGCATGCACCTTGCCACTACCTTGAAGGGCCGCATAAAGCATTTCCTTGGTCGAGGTTTTGCCCGCCGAACCGGTGACCGCGATCAATTGTCCAAAACACCGATCCCGGGCCGCCGCCGCAAGACCGCGCAAGCCGCCAAGCGTATCCGGCACTATCAGCAAGGGCTTGTTTTTCGGCATATCCTCGGGCGGGCGTGAAACCAAAGCCGCCGCCGCGCCTTTTTCAAAAGCCGAGCGTACAAAATCATGACCATCGCGGGTTTCTTTCAGGGCAACAAAAATATCACCGGGCCTCAAAGTGCGGGTATCAATCGACAGGCCCTTGGCAGACCAGTCTTCTTCCGGCCAGATTTCATTCTCGGCATCTTTGGGCGAGCCTTTGGCGCATAACATGCCGCCGGTTGCCGCAGCCGCTTCATAGGCGGTCCATAATTCCTGTTTCATGATCATGCTCCTCAACATACCCGTTCCACTTTTTCCAATTCCTGCCTGGCAACGACCCCATCGTTAAAAGGCATAGTGACCGTCCCCACGGTCTGACCGGATTCATGGCCTTTACCGGCGATGACAAGAACATCTCCCGCCTGCAAAGCCTCTATGCCGGTGCGAATGGCGACCCGCCGATCGCCAATATTTTGCGCCTGCGGACAGGCCGCCTGTATTTGCGCACGAATTTCCGCTGCATCTTCCTTACGCGGATTATCATCGGTAATGATAATGTTATCAGCTCCTTTGGCGGCCTCTACCCCCATCAATGGGCGCTTGTCCTTATCGCGATCCCCGCCTGCGCCAAAAACAAGATGAATACGCGCCTTTGCATGCGGGCGAATGGCTGCCAAAGCCCGCGCCAGCGCATCCGGCGTATGGGCGAAATCCACATAAATGCTAGCCTTGCCGTTTTCCAATTGCCGCTCGCCAACCAATTGCATCCGCCCCGGTGCCCCTTGCAGTTTCTCCAATAAAGGCAAAACTTCCCGCGCCACAAAACCGCTAGCCATAACAAGTCCTGCGGCCAGCAAAGCATTTTCCGCTTGAAAATCACCAAATAGCGGTATCATCAAATCAAAAACATCATCGGCAGCGGCAATTTTCACCCGCAGGCCCCGGGCTATCGGCTCGATTGTCTGCAAGGATAAATCCTGATTGCCCTTGCCAGTGGTAAGAAGCCCAACACCACGCGCCAATACAGCCTCGCGCACACGGTTCGCGCCCGCGCCATCCATATTGACCACCGCCACCCCATCATCAGGCAGTAATTGCGTAAACAGGCGAAGCTTGGCGTTAAAATAATCGTCAAAATTATCATGAAAATCGAGATGATCCTGCGTGATATTACAAAACGCCGCATGGGAAAACCGCACCCCATCAGCGCGGTAATGAGAAAGCCCGTGCGAGGAAACCTCCATGGCCAGATGGGTCGTGCCCAAAGCAGTCATGGTCGACAAGACCTGATGAATCTCCACCGGATCCGGTGTGGTGTGGCGCAGGGAATAATCATAACCGGGCGCAAAAGCCCCCAAAGTGCCAAGCGATCCTGATTTTTGCCCGAGCATTGCCCATAATTGCTGGGTAAAACTGGCCACCGAAGTTTTGCCATTGGTTCCGGTGACCGCGACAACCATATCCGGTTGCCCGGCATGAAAACGCGATGCCAATTGGGCAAGACGCAAACGCGGCTCCTCGGCCTCTATCACAGGAACCGAAGCGCAAACACCCTTATCAGCCAATATGGCAACCGCCCCCGCCTCTATGGCCTCATGGATAAAATCTGCACCATCAAAATGCTCGCCCTTCAAGGCCGCAAAGACAAAGCCCGACCGAACCATGCGTGAATCTGCGGTAATCCCGCAAATTTCCGGATCGGGCGAAATCTCTCTGCCAATCAGTTGCGAGAGCAATATGCGGGCACTCCATTCGGGCGCT
>JALSJA010000221.1 GCA_026989615.1 Parvularculaceae bacterium
CACATTCGATCAGTGATCACAAAGCGCGACTCATTCATCAAAACCTCCTATAAAAGGAAGCTTGAATCACAGTTCATCCAATTTGTGAATCCTGATACTCAACAAACCCTAAAGCGCTTCTGCGAAAAGCGGGTCCTTCGACAAGCTCAGGATGAGGCCGGTTTTCGGATGAGAAGTGCTCAAAAACAAAGACTTAGAGCCCGGTTTTGATTGGTATCAAAACCAAAAAAACTGGCGCGATATCGCTTTAAGAAAAAACGCCGCCGGTAGTTTACGGGCGGCGTTTTATTTACAAATTCCGGCGCTTTATTTTTCCTGCTGATATTTGCGGTCAGACTTCGGGCTTTGGGGGCGCGAAGGTTGGGGTTTTGGTTTTACCTGCCTTTGTGGCACCGGCTTTGGCGTTGGCCGTGGTTGGGTTACCGGCGGTCTTGGGGTTGGTTTTGGTGTCGTCCGCGGCTGGGTTACCGGTGGTTGTGGCCGAGGGGTGGTTGATTTGATATTGCCGCCGGTCTGAGGGTTCAGATCCAGTTCGCTCTCCGGCAGGGTTGGACGATCACGCCCGCCAACACCACGATCAGGCTTTGGGTCACTGCGTTTTGGCTCAACATAGCCTGTGCGTGGCCGGTCTGGCTGGACAGGGTGGGTCGGGTGTCCCCCGCCACTGCCATAATAACCGCCGCCATAGCCATAGCCGGAGGAATAACCGGGCTGGCGCCAAGGGGCATAGGTATAGGGGTGTCTATGGGGGCCGTAATAATAGCCGCGATAGGGATACCAGGCACCATATTGTCCATAAAAGGCAAAGCTTTGCTGGGCGCGATATTGTGATTCACGCTCGGCCCAGGCGCTGACATCGGCAAAACACTGATCGGCTGCTGCGGAGCAATCGCTTTGACATTCCAGCCTTCCCTGCTCGACCGTATAGCTTTGGCAGGAAGTGTAGCAAATACCGGCATTCTGGTCGCACTGATCATAGGCCGCGGCATAGCGGTCCGGCAGGGTCGGATAGGTGGTGCAGGCACCGAGAGCCAGGACCGCCACCCCGAAAGGCACCAATATTTTCAATGAGGGTAATTTTATCGGCATTTTTTTCTCCCTGATCCCGGACCGGTTAACCTAGAATTTGCGCCAATGGTAAACGCGCTCCCCGATGATTATAAGGCCTATCGCCAAGAAGTGGCGAAAAAAGGGCGATAGAATTGCAAAAGGCATCTGACGATCAGCCAGATGCCCTCAAATTGTTCAAAAATACGCGATAATTACGCAAAATCGCAGGCTTGATTCAGGCCTAATCGTCTTTTTGCTCTAAAACCTGACGGCCATTATACATGCCGGATTTCAGGTCAATATGGTGATTACGGCGCAGATTTCCTGACTTTTTGTCCTCGATATAGGAGGGATTAGCAAGGGCATCATGGGCGCGGCGCATGCCCCGCTTGGAAGGGGTGGTTTTTCGCTTTGGAACTGCCATGGTCTTTTCTCCAGCCCGCAAATGGGGGCTCAAATTCATGTGAAGGCGCGAAATAGCCGAAAGCTGACGCCTTGGCAAGGGCCATTTTGCGGATTTGCGGCCTTATGATTGCAGCCATTCAGGGTTGTTTTTCACCCGCGCGAATCTTAACCGAAAACGGGGTGATGGTTAATTCAATTGCATCAAATTGAACAATCCCGCTTCAAGGGCTGGAAATTTATCTTCGCTACAACGCTTCCCATAAGTATGGAGGCGTTATGAAGTTGCGTAAACCCCTTCTCCTGGGGATTATTATTGGTGTTGGTTTAACTATTGGTCCGGTTCAGGCGAGCGATAATGGGCGTTCTGTCCCGGTATCCTTCAAGGCGGTTGAGGTCCTGTGGGACGGGCTGGAGCACGAACAGAAGGCCATGGTCGATCTGGTGGCGGCAGATTTCTATGACAATCAGCTATCCATACGCCAAAGGCTGAATATTGCAGCGACCACCAGTGATTCCTATCGCAATGCCTCACCAGAAGAGCGCAATGCCATTCGCAAACAACGTCGTATCTATTGGCAAAGCCTGTCCGAACAAGACCGGAAAATTCTGAGCGCTACGGTTGCACCCAGCTATGACCATTTAAGCGAGGCGCAAAAAGCCCCCTTTCGCCAGTTTGCGATTGAAAAGCTGGATATTGATATCAGCCCGCCCGCCTCGGTAAATTTGCGCGACGCGATTTAGAGGTTAAACCAACCTTGACCGCTTCAATGCCGCTTCAACAAAGGCTGCAAATAATGGATGCGGATCTTGTTTTCGCTCGCGGGCTGATCTTGCGCTGGCGCGCAAAGCCCTCCGCGGGGGCGGCGCATGAGCGCCGGGGCCGTAGGTCACGGCCCTAACCTTCCTATACCAACCTTGACCGCTTCAATGCCGCTTCAACAAAGGCTGCAAATAATGGATGCGGATCAAATGGCCTTGATTTCAATTCCGGGTGATATTGCACGCCGATAAACCATGGATGGTCTGGAATTTCCATGATCTCCGGCAAGGCCCCGTCGGGGGATGTTCCGGAAAAAATGATCCCGTGTTTTTCCAACGCTTCAGCAAAGGCGATATTGACCTCGAAGCGATGGCGATGGCGCTCCCATATTGTGTCTGTGCCATAAATCTCATGGACCAGCGATCCGGGCTTCAGCCTTGCTTCATAGGCCCCAAGCCGCATAGTGCCGCCGAGATCATCGCCCTCTTTGCGAATGACTTTCGTATCGTCTTTTTCCCATTCGCGCATCAATCCGACAATCGAGGTGCCTTGATCGGTGACTTCGCTGGTGGTGGCATTGTCGATCTGCAACAGGTTTCTTGCGGCCTCGATCACCGCCATCTGCATGCCATAGCAGATGCCGAGAAAAGGGATTTCGCGCTCGCGGGCAAATTGCGCGGCGCGGATTTTGCCTTCGACCCCGCGCTCGCCAAAACCGCCGGGCACCAGAATTCCGTGGACTCCTTCAAGGCGTGTCAGGGCTTCGTCTTCCTGTTCAAAGATCGCCGCATCAATCCATTCAATCTGCACCCGGACATTATTGGCAATTCCCCCATGAACCAAAGCTTCCATCAGGGATTTATAGGCGTCTTTCAACACGATATATTTGCCGACAATGGCAATGCGCACTTCCCCGTCCGGGGCGGTGATGCGCCGGACAATATCGCGCCAGCGATCAAGCTGTGGCGCGGGAGCATTTTCCATGCCAAAGGCGGCCAGCACTTCGGTGTCAAAGCCTTCGCCATGATAAGCGAGCGGGACTTCATAAATGGTGCGGCAATCCATGGCTTCAATAACCGCCGAGGGCCGGACATTACAAAACAACGCGATTTTCCGTTTTTCGGATTCAGGAATAGGCCGGTCTGCCCGCACCAGCAATATATCCGGCTGGATACCGATGGAGCGTAATTCTTTTACCGAATGCTGGGTCGGTTTGGTTTTCATCTCCCCGGCCGAAGGAATATACGGCATTAAAGTAAGATGGACGAAAATCGCATCGCCACGGGGCAGTTCATTACCGAGCTGGCGGATGGCTTCAAAAAAAGGCAGGCCTTCAATATCGCCGACCGTGCCGCCTATTTCGCACAACACAAAATCTGCGCCCCCGGCATCGGACAGGATGAATTTCTTTATCTCATCGGTGACATGGGGAATGACTTGCACGGTCGCACCCAGGTAATCGCCCCGGCGTTCTTTTTCGATAATGTTGGAATAGACCTGTCCGGTGGTGACATTATCGCTTTTGCTGGCGGAAACCCCGGTGAAGCGCTCATAATGGCCAAGATCAAGATCGGTTTCGGCACCATCATCGGTGACAAAAACCTCCCCATGCTGATAAGGCGACATGGTCCCCGGATCTACATTGAGATAGGGGTCGAGCTTACGCAGACGCACCTGATATCCTCGCGCCTGCAAAAGCGCGCCAAGAGCAGCTGACGCAATGCCTTTACCAAGGGAAGAAACCACGCCGCCAGTGATGAAAATATACCGGGCCATGGGAGATTTTTCTATTACTGTTCACGTCAGGGTCAAAGAGGCTTTTTCAACAATGCCGATGAAATATTGACGCAAGCCCCTTAAAACATCGCCCGATAAGGAGGTTATTGCGGATTATCGCCCTCACCTTCTGGTGTGGCTTGGGTGTTCTCAGCCGGAGCTTCTTCCGGATCGAGAACCAGTTCATCACCAGCCGGGGGTGTTTCACTATTATCAATCGCATTATCAAAAACATCGAGCAGATCGCCGGTATCGATTTCGTCGGTGGTCAGGTTTTCCTGTCCGGTCAGGCGCTCAGCGCGCTCGGCCTCGGATTCGGTCAAGCGGTCGGTGACAACAGCCAGAGACAGGGAGGAGACAAAGAAGAGCGCTGCCAGAATGGTCGTGGCACGGGTCAGAGCATTGGCCGCCCCGCGTCCGGTCATCAGGCCGCCAGCACCACCACCGCCACTACCCATGCCAAGAGCGCCACCACCCTCGGAGCGCTGAAGCAGCACGACCCCCACAAGAGCCAGAACAATGATAACGTGAATGGTCAGCAATACAGCAATCATGACTTCAGGTACTTTCCGCGTGACGCTGCTTGCCTCTCGAACGGCGAAAACAGCAGATATTCCCATATAAGGGGTAAAAAGACGCGCGCAAGCCTCGGGCAGCCGCGCTTTGAAGCCCTGCCTATACGATGCTTAGGGGAAAATGCCAAGCCTGTTTGGCTTGGCTTATTTGGCAATTTCCTCATCCAGCATTCGTAACCCTCGTAAAATATCGCCATTGGCGCTGTGGTGCAGGACATGGCCGATATTATCAAGCATTTCAAACCGTGCCTGAGCTAGCGCCTTTTGCAGGCCCCGGCTGTGGATGGTGGACAGAACAATCACATCATGGCTCCCCGCCATAATCATAACCGGGGCTTTTATCGCTTCATAATGGCGGGATTGACGGGTGATTTCTTCATGCAGGGCGACGAGATCGGCGGAATTGGCACGGAACTCCCGTGCCCGGAACAATAATGGCAGGCCAACCGCTTCGTAATAGCCGGGGGGTTGGGTATCAGGGCGAAAAGTATCATCCGTGATTTTGCGACCGCGCCAGACCGCAAAGGGGGTAACAATGGCGCGGGTCAGCACCGGGCCAAGGACAGGCGTGCTGCATAGATGGTGCAAGGGAGAAATGCCGCCGGGCCATGGATAGGCAACCGGGGCCAGCAGGAACAGCCCGCCATTAAGATCGGGGCGCGCCAATGCCAGTGCCAGAGCCACCCCGCCCCCATAGGATTGACCGCAAATGATAACCCGTTTGATTCCAAGATGGTCCAGCAGCAGGCCGATTTTTCGCGCTTGCTCGGCCAGTTCGCTATCATGGGGGGAGCGGCCGGAATGGCCATGCCCTGGCCTGTCGACAAAAACCAGCTCGCGTTCCCCTTGCAGGGCGTCAGCGAAGGCCAATTCCATATCGCGCAAATTACAACTGGCACCATGGATAAAGACGATGGGCAATTTATCGGATTTTCTGCCCATTTTCTTGTAATGGAGCGCCTCGCCGTCAATCCTGAAAAAATCCCCCTCCGCAGGGAAACGATCCGAGACATGCCAGTCGTGGAAGAATGAAAACACCACGCCAGCAAGCAAAACTATGATGATAAATATCAGCATTATCCTGTTGAATTAACTCCCAATTTAGGCATTCTCGATTATCCCGAAAAAGTCCTCGGCCGTAAGGCTCGCACCGCCTACGAGGGCTCCATCGACATTTTCTATATGCAGGATTTCTGCGGCATTTCCGGGCTTGACCGAGCCACCATAAAGCAACCGGATGCCGGGCCCAACCTGTTCTCGCAGCAGGGCATGAATTTCGGCGATGTCTGCGGCGCTGGCGACCTTGCCGGTTCCAATCGCCCAGACCGGCTCATAGGCGATCACTATTTCGCCTTTTGATTGTGTTGGCATGGATTGTTCAACCTGATCGCGAACCACGCTGGCCGCCTCGCCTGCCTCGCGCTGGGCAAGGGTTTCCCCGACACAGATAATTGGGATGAGACCGGCAGCAAGGGCTGCTTCGGCCTTGTGGCGAACGGTTTTTGAGTTTTCACCACAATCCGCCCGGCGCTCGGAATGGCCGACAATCACATGGCTGGCCCCGGCATTGGCCAGCATTTGCGCCGAAATCTCGCCGGTATGGGCCCCGGATTCCTTCCAATGGCAATCCTGACCCCCGACCATAATCGGGCTGTCTTTGGTCATTCGGGCCATTTCCATCAATAGCAGCGCCGGGGGACAGATGAGAATATCGGCTTTCGGGGCCTTCCCGACCTTTTGCATCAGGCTTGAAACCTGATCGAGGCTGTGGCGCAGCCCGTTCATTTTCCAGTTTCCGGCAATTAACTTACGCAGCATTGATGTTTCCTCCAAAAAAACATGTGGGATAGTATAATTCGGCAATAGGCCTACACTTTAGCGAGCAAAAAGGATAGAGAGTTGATGCCTGAACCTGCCCCCGCAAAGGGCTTGCCAGAAGGCAGCCAAATGGCCTATTTCCTCGGTTTCAACATCGACGCCATATTCATCAATCAAAAAGTGGACCAGCCTTATGCTGACGGCTCTTCGTAACTCCCTCAACGGCTTCATGGCCTATGTCATCGTTGGCCTTGTTATTGTCGCTTTCGGGGTTTTCGGCGTGCCGGAACTTGGTCGCATGACGCAGCCTTCTGCCGTCAATGCCGGCGGCATTAAAATCTCGGCGCAGGAAATCGATCGGGAATTTACCCAAATCATCCGCCGTCAGGAAAGCGATACCGGCACGCAAATATCCCGCGAAGATGCTATCGCGCAAGGCCTTGTCGATGTTGCCGTCCAACGCCTGACGGTGCGCACCCTGCTGGACAAGGAAAGTGACAAATTTGGTCTTGGCGTAACCGACGCAATGGTGCGCGAATATCTGATGGAAATTCCCGCTTTTATCGATCCTATCACCGGGCGGCTGGACAATAATCGCATGGCGCGAGCGCTGCAGGATTTCGGACTTTCCATTCAGCAATTTGAAACCCTCATTCGCAATGAACTTCGCCGTAGCCAGTTGACGAGTGCGCTGTCAACGCCAATACCAGCGCCGCGCCCCATGGCCAAGGATCTGTTATTGCGACAATCCGAAGCCCGCAGCCTGACCGTGGTCAC
Organism: Parvularculaceae bacterium; assembly: GCA_026989615.1. Classification (GTDB taxonomy): domain Bacteria; phylum Pseudomonadota; class Alphaproteobacteria; order Caulobacterales; family Parvularculaceae; genus S012-90. The sequence continues at coordinate 7,162 of JALSJA010000221.1, forward strand.
CATTCCGCTGGACAAATTGGGAGAGGTTCCCGAACCAAGCGAAGAGGATATCCAATCCTATTATGAAGCCCATCCGGATAAATTCATCATGCCGGAATATCGCAAATTTCGGGCGGCCATTTTCCGGCCAAGTGACTTCACCCAAGGGCTGGAAGTTTCAGAGGAAGATTTGCAAACCCTGTGGCAATTGCGCCAAGACAGCCTTGGCGAGATGGAGCGGCGCACCGTTCGCATTTTGACCTTTCGCAGTGAAGAAGCGGCCAAAGGCGCTCTTGATCAATTAAAGGCGGGTACCAGTTTTGCGGAACTGGCCGAACAGCAAAACCATGCGCTGGAAAATATTACCTTCAAAGATGCCATGTTGACAGAATTACCGGATCTCGCAGTGGCGCAAAAAGCCTTTGCTATGGCAGAGCCCGGCATATCGGAAGAATCAATCAAGACGCCCTTTGGCGATGCGATTTTTGAGGTTGTTGATATTACCCCGGCAAAAGAAACAAGTTTTGAGGCGGAGCGGGCCAATCTGGAGCAGGAAATATTACTGGAAGACACCAGCCGTAAAATGATCGAAACCATTGAGGCTGTCGAAAACCTGTTGGATACAGGCCTGCCATTGGAAGAGGCTTTGCAGGAAGCCGCCGACAAAACCATGCAATCCTATGGACCGGTAGACCGCAATTTTTTCACCCGTGGCGGGGCTATTCTCGACAAATTGCCGCTCTCTGTTTTGAAGGAGGCTTTTGCTCTCCAGGAAGGGGAGGAAACACCGGCCTTGCCTTTGGATGAAGAGGATGGATATTATTTTCTGGCCCTTGATGAAATATTGCCACCCGCCCGCAAAACGCTGGATGAGGTGCGTGATACGATAACGGCCCTATGGCGTGCGGATAAAATTTCAGCCAAGCTTGGTAAAGCCGCTATTGATGTGGAAGCACGCATGGCTGCCGGGGAAGATTTGAAAGATATTGCCGAAGCTTTGGGCTATGAGACACAAACCCTCATCGTCAAGCGAGGTGAAGCGGCACCAAACCTGCCCCCATCATTATTGGAAGATATTTTCTTTGCTGAACTCGGCCAGTCCGTCAGTGGCCAGCAAATAACCAGCAATGCGGTTATCATTGCCCGCATTGATGATGTGTTTTTTCCGCCGCTCCTGCAAGGAGAAGAAACCATGCTCAACCTTTATCAAAATGGCATGGGGGCGCAGATTGCCGATGAAACTTTCCAGGCCTATCTCAATACGATGGAAGCGGAAGAAGGGGTTAAGATAAATCAGGCGGTTATCAGCACAGTCTTCGGCGCGGATCTGGCCCAGTGACATCGGGCGATATGGCGAATGGTGGCTTGAGGCATAAAACCCTTTTACCGGATTTTTCGCAATTCAAGGACCTGTATGATCAGGGGCAGGCACAATATGTGTGGTGCAAGGTGGCGGGGGATTTGGAAACGCCTGTTTCTGCCTATCTGAAATTGCGGGGCAAGAGTAAAAATTCATTCCTGCTTGAATCCGTTGAAGGTGGCGAGACCCTTGGGCGCTATTCTATTATCGGACTTAAGCCCGATTTGATTTGGAAGTCTGAAAATGGAAAATGTTTTCTTCGCAAGGACGATGGACGAGATAGCGCAGGCGACTTCATTCTCGATCCCCTGCCGGTTTTTGACAGCCTGCAAAAGATTATTGATGACGCTGCGATAGAAACGCCCGATTTTGCCATCGGGCAGTTGCCCCCCATGAGCGCTGGTCTGTTTGGTTATTTTGCCTATGACATGGTGCGCCATGTTGAAAAGCTGGCCGGCAGGCCAATCGATACTCTGGCCATGCCGGAAGGATGGTTTGTGCGACCGTCCATGCTGGCTGTGTTTGATAATGTGCGCCAGGAAATCAATCTGATTACGCCGGTGCGCCCTGCTGCCGGCTTGGCCGCTGAAGATGCCTATGGGCAAGCCGCAACACACATAGAAAGCGCTGTCATTCGTTTACAGCAATCTGTACCGGACCAGACGGAGATTTCTGCCGAGCGTGAGCCTGAATTTACCGCCCATACCAGCCCGCACGACTATGCAAAAATGGTCGCGCGCGCCAAAGACTATATTCGCGCCGGGGACATATTCCAGGTGGTGTTGAGCCAACGTTTTTCCGCCCCCTTTCGGCAAAGCCCCATGGCCCTGTATCGGGCTTTGCGGCGCCTCAACCCCTCGCCCTTTCTGTTTTATCTTGATTTTGAAGTGGGTGCATTGATTGGTTCATCACCAGAAATATTGGTGCGGGTGCGCGATAATAAGGTCACCATAAGACCGATTGCCGGCACGCGGCCACGGGGTAAAACACCGGACGATGACAAGGCGCTTGAAAAGGACTTATTGGCAGATCCGAAAGAATTGGCCGAGCATTTGATGTTATTGGATCTGGGGCGCAATGATGTCGGCAAATCCTCCAAGGCTGGTAGTGTGACCGTGACGGATAAATTCTTTGTGGAACGGTATAGTCATGTGATGCATGTGGTCTCCAATGTGATCGGGAATCTGCGTGAAGATGTTTCTCCGGTGCAGGCACTGATGAACGGCTTTCCGGCAGGCACGGTATCCGGCGCGCCGAAAATACGCGCCATGGAAATCATTGATGAATTGGAGCCGCAGGCGCGTGGTCCTTATGCGGGCTGCATCGGCTATTTTTCGGCCGATGGTAATGTCGATAGTTGCATCGCCTTGCGCACAGCGATTATCAAGGATGAGGTCCTTTATATTCAGGCCGGGGCTGGCATTGTTGCTGATTCTGATCCACAAGCCGAGCAACGGGAATGCTTGAACAAGGCTGGTGCGTTGATGGGTGCTGCCCGGGCCGTCTGGCGCGGCGAAATTTTCTGATATTGATTATTTTTTCGCAGCCAATGGGCTTTGTTCAGCCCCGAGAGCACTCACCGGAACGATATCAAAACCTCGTGCGGGTGCTGTTACGAGCCACGGGCCAAGCGCCTCCAATGTTGTTGCATAGGGGTGCGCGATGGCAATCGCCTCGCCTTCTTCAAGCGCGATACGTTCCAATTCCGCCAATTGTGCCCTAACACTGGCCGCGCCGCCTTTGCCGAAATCCGCATCGAGAAAAACATCACGGGTTAAAACGGGCAAACCCGCCTGCCCGGCAATTTGCGATCCATAACTGCCGCCATTGGTGAGACTGTCCACGAAAATCAAATCCCGCTCGGCCAGCATGGACATGACGATTTTTAGCTTGGTGCGGTCTTTGGTAAAACGCGAGCCCATGTGATTATTGACGCCGGCAATGTCAGGTATTTTTTCCAGACTTTTTTCCAGCATTGCCTGCAAAGTCTCCTTACTCATGGTTGTCATCAAAGCGCCGGGGCCGGGATCGGCAAGGCGCTCATGGGCTTCTCCACCTGTCCCCGGCTCCATTGGCAGATGCAGGAAAATTTCATGACCTTGCGATTTGGCAAACGCGGCCTGTTCGGCGACCCCGGGCGGATAGGGCAGGAATGACAAGGTCATAGGGCCGGGCAAACTCGCCACCTGCCGGGTTTGTTTTGCGGAAAATCCGAGATCATCAATGATAATGGCTATGCGTGGCCGATGGGCAATTTCATCATCCCTGGGGACCAGGCGCGCCGGTAATTCGCGGTTTCTGGCGGGAATGGAAAAGCGGCTCTCAAAAAGTCGGCGTCCTGCTTCTTCCTGCGGTATGGTTGGGGAAACTAGCGCCAGACTGTGCTGTTCTTGTCCCGTTATGAGGGTAAGCGACAACCCTGCGACAACGCCAAATAATAGCGCCGCAGAAAATATCAGAAATTTGACGAATTTTCCCATGGGTTCCGGCGAAAATCATGCTCTGTTAATATCAGGAATTGTTCCTGCCCAGTAAGACGCTGATTCGGATCATGCATGTTTGACTTGCAGTTGAAACGGGTAGAGTTAATCTTGGCAAAAAAGGCATTTATATCAAGACGTAAGCGGAAAACACCCGATGATATTGCTGATCGATAATTATGACAGTTTCACCTGGAATGTCGTGCATTTATTGCAGGATGCCGGCTGTGCGGTAAAAATTGCGCGCAATGATGCGATCAGCGTGGACGAGGCTATGGCCTTGGGGGCTGATGCCATAATCCTCTCTCCCGGTCCCGCCACGCCTGAACAGGCCGGTATCTGTGTTCCGCTGGTGAGAGCCTGCCATGGGGCACGAAAGCCCCTGCTTGGCATCTGTCTTGGCCATCAGGCAATCGCGGTCGCTTTTGGGGGCACGGTGTCCCGCGCCGAAAAATTGATGCATGGCAAAACCAGCAAGATACGCCATCAGGGCCATGGACTATTTGCTGGCCTGCCCGACCCGTTCACCGCGACGCGCTATCATTCGCTGGTAGCGCGGGGTGGCTCGCTGCCGGACAGTTTGGAAATCACCGCCAGGGCTGAAGATGATGGTGAGATCATGGGGTTGAAAGTAAAAGCCGCACCTGTCTTCGGGGTGCAGTTTCATCCCGAAAGCATTGCCACGGAACACGGCCTCCTTATGGTGGAGAATTTCCTGTCGCTGGCAGGCATAGCCAAAGGGCGCGCCGCGTGACGGATTTCAGGGATATTCTGGGGCTGGTGGGGAGCGGTGATATATTGACGGCCGCGCAAATGCGCGCCGCCATGGAAATGATTTTGGCCGGGGCGGTCAGCCCTCCTGCTTTGGCTGCTTTTCTGGTGGCTTTGAAAATGCGCGGCGAAACGGTTGGCGAAATTGCCGCAGCCGCAAAAGTCATGGGACAATTTGCCGAGCGCATTTCCGGCGGTGCGGATGCTCTTGATACTTGTGGCACGGGTGGCGATGGGGCCAACACCTATAATATATCGACGGCAGTTGCTTTTGTTACAGCCGCTTGCGGGGTCAAGGTCGCCAAGCATGGCAATAAAGCGGTCAGCTCCGCCTCTGGTTCTTCGGATGTGTTGCGCCAGTTGGGGGTGACTTTGGAAGCGCCGCTTAATGTCGTCACGCGGGGATTGTTGGAAGATGGCATCGCCTTTTTGTTTGCTCCCAATCATCACCCGGCCATGCGCCATGTGGCGCCAATACGGGCGGAACTGGGTATGCGGACTATTTTTAACCTGCTGGGGCCGCTATCAAATCCCGCAGGGGCAAAGCGGCAATTACTCGGGGTCTATGACAAAAAACTATGCCGCGTCATGGCTGAAACCCTGCGCGAACTGGGCAGCGAAGCGGCCTGGGTCGTGCATGGGGCGGATGGGCTTGATGAACTGACCTTGTGTGGACCCACCCATGTGTGTGCTTTAGAACCTGATGGCACGATAAAATCTTTTGAAGTGACGCCGGAAGATTCCGGGTTGACCCGTGTCGCGCCATCAGGCTTGCAGGGTGGAACACCACAAGAAAATGCCCGGGCGTTAAAGGCTTTGCTGAATGGTGAGTGGTCGGCCTATCGTGATGTGGTTTTGCTGAATAGCGCTGCGGGACTGGTGATTGCCGGTCAATGTCAAACGCTGAAAGAAGGTGTGGCGCTTGCAGCCGAAGCCATCGATAGCGGCGGCGCCATGTCCAAGCTTATTGCCCTTGTGGCACGCACGAGACCGGCATAGGCTTATGAGCATTCTGGACGATATTATTGCCTATAAGCGTGAAGAGATCATGGCTGCAAAGGTCAGGCAATCCCATGCCGATATGGACAGGGAGATTAAAACCCTGCCTGCAACGCGAAGCTTTACCAAGGCTTTGCGGGAAAAAGAAAAAACCGGCTTTGCGATCATTGCCGAGATTAAAAAAGCGAGCCCTTCCAAGGGCCTTATTCGCAAAGACTTCAATGTTGCAGAACTGGCAAAGGGCTATGAAGCCGGTGGTGCAGCCTGTCTTTCGGTCCTGACCGATGGGCCGAGCTTCCAGGGGTCTATCACAAATGTCATTTCAACACGCTATGCTTCGTCTCTACCAATCCTGCGCAAGGATTTCATGATTGACCCCTATCAGATTGCCGAGGCGCGGCTCATGGGCGCTGATTGCGTGTTGCTGATTATGGCTTGTCTGGATGATGGGCAGGCGGCTGAACTGGAAGCGGCAGCGCAAGAATATGATCTCGCTGTGTTGATTGAAAGTCATGATGCCCATGAATTTGAGCGCGCGCTGAAACTATCCTCGCCTCTCATGGGGGTTAACAACCGCAATTTGAAAAATTTTGAAACAAGTTTGACGGTTTGCGAGGCTTTGGCTGATTTATGTCCCGATGATCGGATAATCATCGCCGAAAGTGGCATTTCGACCCATCAGGACTTGCAGAGATTGGCGCAAAAAAATATTCGCAGCTTTCTGGTTGGTGAAAGCCTGATGCGGCAGGATGACGTTGCGCAGGCATTGCGGGTGCTTTTGCAAAGCTAGAGCACTTCCCGAAAAGTGGGTCCTTCGACAAGCTCAGGATGAGGCCGGTTTTCGGATAAGAAGTGCTCAAAA
>JALSJA010000222.1 GCA_026989615.1 Parvularculaceae bacterium
AACGGCAGACTTGATGGCCAAGCTTGCCAATGGCCTCGCCAATGATCTGGCCTCAACGGCGCTGCTGGCCACGGACAAGCCGGTGATGATGGCGCCGGCCATGAATGTGCGCATGTGGGAACATGCAGCCACAAGGCGCAATCATCAGCAATTGCGCGAAGACGGTGTATTATTTGTCGGCCCTGACAAGGGCGATATGGCCTGCGGGGAATATGGCTTTGGTCGCATGGCAGAGCCGTTTGCCATTGCGGATGCCGCCGAGCAATTTCTGATTGCTTCAGCCACAGGGGCTTTGCGTGGTAAGAAGATTTTAATCACCGCCGGCCCGACCCATGAACCCATTGATCCCGTGCGCTATCTCGCCAATCGCTCTTCCGGCAGGCAGGGCTATGCCATTGCAAGAGCGGCGGCGCGGGCCGGGGCAAAGGTCAAGCTGGTGTCAGGTCCCACAGAATTGCCGGATCCGGTGGGGGTTAAAACCATTCGGGTCGAAACCGCCCGGGAAATGCTCAAGGCCTGCGAGAAAGCTTTGCCCGTGGATGTGGCAATTTTCTGTGCGGCGGTTGCCGATTATCGCCCATCCAGTGCAGCAGGACAAAAGATCAAAAAAGACAAAGACGGCCTGAAAGAAATTTCTCTGGCGGAAAATCCCGATATTCTAAAAACCATTGCCAAGCGCAAAAAGCAGCGCCCCGGATTGGTCATTGGTTTTGCTGCTGAAACCGAAGCCCTGTTGCGCCATGCCAAAGAAAAACGCAAGCGCAAAGGCTGTGATTGGATCATCGCCAATGATGTGTCCACGGATGCGTCCACAGGCATGAATGTCATGGGTGGCGCGCGCAATCAGATTAGCCTGATTAGGGAAGATGGTGTAGAGGCCTGGCCGGAAATGGACAAGCAGGCGGTCGCCGACCGTTTGATGGAAGAGATTGCCAAGCAGATTTCAATCAAACGGCAGCGATAGATTGTATTTTGTTTTACTGGCGTTCAACCGTGAAGCCTTGTTGCTGAAGATAGTCCTGCACGGATTTCTCGCCGGCTAAATGACCGGCACCGACAGCCACAAAGAACACGCCTTCTTCCTCATTCATCAGGCGGGTCAACTCCTCCACCCAATTACGATTGCGGCTGTATAGCAAAACTTCGGCAACATTGTCCGGTCCGGCCAGCCCCTCTATCATAATATCGGCAATGGCATCGACATTGCCTGCCAGCCATTCATCCACCAGTTTTTGAAAATAGCCAGGGTTTTCATTGTAGAAAACCAAACCCTCATAGAGCAATTCGGCAGCGTCCTCGTCAGACATATCCGCGAAAAAACCGAGCTGTTGTTCCACCGATTCAAAATAGCGAATGGATTTTCCGGCGGCCACAGCATCTGCCCGTAATATGGTTTCAACACCGGAGTCAGGGTCGCCACCATCGGCCATGATCATTTGCACACTGAGCAAAACGCCTACCAGCCATGGACGCATATTCTGGAAAGACTGAATAGGTAAATTCAGCTTGGTGGCGGTTTCCTCAATCAGGGCCCATTGGGCGTCTGTGAAGAAACTCTGCAAGCTGACACCCGGCGGGTTCAGTCCAATTTGTGGAATCATGGCAGCAATTTTTTGCTGACCTTCTTCGCTGGTGTCGGTTTCAAAATAAATAGTCGGGCTGGCATGCCATGCGGCTTCCAATGGCTCGTTTTTCCACTCAATATCCTTATGCAGAATATGCACCGTGCCAAACAGGTAAATGGTGGTATCTCCATCGGAAAGCTTCCACAGGGCGGGCCCGGTTGCGTTGGATTGGCTGGATTGTTGGGCCTTTTCAACGGGTTCGGTCTTGTCGTCGGCCTCGGTTTTTTGCGTGTCCTGCGGGCGTTCACAGGCGATTAGGCCTATGCTTAACAGAATGACAAAAAAGCCTTTGATTAAAACACCCATTTTCTGAGTTCCTTTTGCAAATATTGGATCCATACTCTTTTCCCC
>JALSJA010000223.1 GCA_026989615.1 Parvularculaceae bacterium
AGATGGTCGGTGATGGTTTTGGCATTGGACGGACCAACCCCGATATTGACCAGAGTCACCCCGGCGCGGCCCTTGGCGGTTAAATGATAGGCCGGCATCTGATGGCGACGCCATGGAGCGGCGCGGATGATTTCTTCTGCGCCCTTGGTATTTTTATTGACCCGCACACCGCCCGGGGCAACCAGCTCTTCATAGATCGGGTCGGAATGTAGTTTCTGTACCGCCAGATCAACAAATTCATCCATATAGCGATGATAGTTTGTGAACAGGATAAAGGGCTGGATATCCATCGGATCCGTCCCTGTATAATGGCGCAGGCGCTGCAAGGAATAATCCGTCCGCAGAGCTGAAAACAAGGACAGAGGCCGCTTGATATTGCTGGCACTGGCCGCCGGATCAAGGCCACGGCGATTGGAATCAAGGGCCAGACTTGGCAGCCAATCCCCGTTAGGCACGGCATCATCCACCGCCGCCAGATCAGGTGTTGGAAACAGGCGCGCCAATTCCGAAGGCGGAAAAGCATCCACATCGACGCCTTTGCCGGATTCCAGAACATAAGGATAGGGAATTTCCGACTCCGAGCGCCCGATTTCCAGATCACACCCATATTCGTCATGAAGGATTGTAAGCTGCTCCAACAAATAATCCGCAAACAAAGCCGGATTGGCGACATCGGTTTCAAAAACACCCGGCGCATCAAGCTTGCCATAGGCCCGGGACAAAGCGGGCACTGCCCGCTCCGGCCTATAGGTCAATGATAAAAGCGGATAGCAAAATTTGCCATTGCGGCGGTCTTCCTGCGCTGGCGCCTCGCCGGTTTCAATATAATGATTAAAGGCAGCGCGCAAAGCGCCCGCGCTTTCAGTATAAATTTCAATCAGGCCGTCAATGGCTTCTTTGGGTGTGCGAACTTTGCGCTTCTCAGAGCGTTTATTGGTCATTCAAATTCCTTGTTTATTTTATTCTTTTTTCAGGATATCCATCAGAAGGCCCCTCAAGGGGCCCCATTGGAACGCTTAACGAAGGTGACCGCATAAAGCGACTTGCCATCGAATAAATCTTTCGGGGGATCGACCCCTTCAATCTTCTGGAAAACACGTTTTGTTATAGTGCCTTCCATGGCGTAACCCTTCTCATACATTCTCCCGCGATGAAATTCCAGCGCTGCGGCTGTAAATTCTTCCGCAAGGATAGTGATACGCTCTTCTTCAGCCATGGCAGTCCCCTAATTCCCTTGAATGTCAGACGGGCAAGCTTAAACCGCTTAGCAATAATATATCAATGCCCCCCCTAAATCCGCCCGTTTCGGCTAGGCATAGCCCCTGTCCGCCATTGCCAAGAGCGGCTAAAACAGCCCTGAACAGGCAAGATTTGATCATAGTGGAACAGGAAAAACGAAATGAGCCTTCCCAAGCACCGTCGCCGCACCATTGGCAATAAAAAGCTGAATCCCGCCACCCAGATGATGTCTTTTGGCTATGATCCCTTCCTGTCCGAAGGCTCGGTCAAGCCACCGGTTTTTTCAACCTCGACCTTTGCCTTCAAAAATGCCGAAGAGGGCGAAGAGTTTTTCCATATCGTTGCCGGGCGCAAACCCGCCCCGGAAGGCGGCGCAGGGCTTGTCTATAGCCGCTTTAACCATCCCAATGTAGAAATTGTCGAGGATCGCCTCGCCTTATTGGATGATGCCGAAGCCGGGGTGGTTTGTGCGTCCGGCATGGGGGCGATTAGCACGGTACTTCTTGCCTTTTTGCGCCCCGGCGATGTGGTCCTCCATTCCAACCCGCTTTATGGTGGCACCGACACTCTCATCCGCAAATGGATGCCCGAATTTGGCATCAAAACCGTTTGCTTTAGCGATGGCCTGTCCGAACAATCCATCAAAGCCGGTTTTGAGGAGGCCAAAGCCCTCGGGCCCATCAAACTTGTCTTTATGGAAACCCCCGCCAATCCGACCAATGCGCTCATTGATCTTGATGCTATTGCCCGGGTGATTGGCGGTTATGAAAAAGAAACCGGCATCCGCCCCGTTTCCGTTTGTGACAATACTTTGATGGGGCCGATTTTCCAGCGCCCGCAAGATCATGGCATTGACATCAATCTTTATTCCATCACCAAATATATTGGCGGTCATTCCGATCTCATTGCTGGCGGCATGACTGGCAGCAAAGACCATATGACAGCCGTGCGCGCGGTGCGTAACACTTTCGGATTCAATCTTGATCCCTATACCTCCTGGATGATTGCCCGCTCTTTGGAAACATTGGTTATTCGCATGGAGCGCTCGGCCCAATCCGGGCGCAAAGTGGCAGACTGGCTGGCTAATAATCCGCATATGGATGTGGAAATGTTCCATCCGGACCATAGCAATGACCCTGTCTACAAAGACGTCTATAAGCGCCAATGCACCGGCCCCGGATCAACCTTTGCCTTCACCATCAAAGGCGGCACCCGCAAGGATGCGTTTCGCCTTCTCAATGCTTTGCAAATTTTCAAACTGGCTGTGTCGCTCGGTGGTTCAGAATCCTTGATTTCGCACCCCGCCTCCACCACCCATTCCGGTGTGCCGGAAGATGTGCGTAAAATCTCCCATGTCACCGAAGGCCTAATCCGCCTTTCCGTTGGTCTTGAGGACCCGGACGATCTCATCGCCGATCTCGATCAGGCCATGGCTATAGCCAAAAACGGGTAGGAACAGGCTAGCCTTAACAAAACAAATTCCCGAATCAGAGAACCCAACCCCACCTCTCCCGGAAAAGCGGGAGAGGTCAAAATAAAAATGAATCCTCATCCTGGGCCTGTCGAAGGATGGGCGAGGGCAATTCAATCAAACTTCAAATTCGACCCCTTGGGCCAATGGCAATTCCCGGGACCAGTTCACCGTATTGGTCTGGCGGCGCATATAGGCTTTCCAGGCATCGGAACCGGATTCACGACCGCCGCCGGTTTCTTTCTCACCGCCAAAAGCGCCACCGATTTCCGCCCCCGAAGAGCCAATATTGACATTGGCAATGCCGCAATCCGAACCAATATCGGACAGAAACTGCTCCGCCTCGCGCACATCCAGCGTAAAAATACACGATGACAAACCTTGCGGTACATCATTATTCATGGCGATGGCCTGCTCAAAATCTCGATAGGGCATAACATATAAAATAGGCGCGAAAGTCTCGCTACGAACAATATTGCTTTGCTGTTTCATCTCGACAATGGCTGGCGCCGCATAAGCACCGCCCGCAACCGCCTCGACCGGGCCGCCGCCGGTTACCACGCCCCCTTCTGCCTTGGCCTGTGTCAGCGCTTTTTGCATGTGATCCAATGCGGTTTCATCGATCAATGGCCCCATCAATATCCCATCCTCCAGCGGATTGCCGATTTTCACCGAGGCAAATATTTTTTTGAGCCGCGGCAGGAAATCCCCATAGATGTCCTCATGAATAATCAATCGTCGCAAAGTCGTACAACGTTGGCCGCTGGTGCCAAGGGCCGAAAAGGTAATCGCCCGCAAAGCCAGTTCCAAATCAGCGCTTGGCGCCAATATCATCGCCGCATTGCCGCCAAGCTCCAGCAGGCTTTTGCCAAAGCGCGTCGCCACACGGACCCCCACCTTGCGCCCCATAGGGGTTGAGCCGGTTGCCGACACCAAAGCCGTTTTGGGGTTTTCAACCAAAGCCTCCCCGATTTTTGCATCCCCGATCAGAACATGATGCAGGCCATCGGGCGCATCGCCAAACCGCACCAGCGCCCGCGCCAGAATCTTGCCACAGGCCAGAGCCGTCAGCGGGGTTTTTTCAGACGGCTTCCAGATCACGCTATTGCCGCATACCAGCGCCAGAGTGACATTCCATGCCCACACGGCGACAGGAAAATTGAACGCCGATATGATCGCCACCACGCCCAAAGGGTGCCATGTCTCGCGCATGTGATGGCCGGGGCGCTCGGAGGCAATGGTCAATCCGTAAAGCTGGCGCGAAAGACCGACGGCAAAATCACAAATATCGATCATTTCCTGCACTTCTCCGCGCCCTTCGGAAATAATCTTGCCACATTCCAAAGTCACCAGACGCGCCAGCATTTCCTTGTCTTTGCGCAATTCCTCCCCCAGCAAACGCACCAGTTCGGCCCGCCGAGGGGCCGGTATTTGCCGCCATTGCCGGAATGCAGCATCGGCCTGGGCGATCATCTTCGCGGTTTCTTCTTGTGTGTGAAAGCGCAGCCCCGCCATGGCATGGCCATCAACGGGCGAGGTCACCACAAATGGCCCTTCCGGCTCGAGGTCAAAATACTTCAAAACGTCTTGCGTCTGCCGGCTTATTGTCATGGGGGATCACCTTTGCCTATTCGTCAGATTCTGGTTTCATGGTTTGAACCAGAGACGGCAAAGATGCAATCAGGATTTTCTGGCAGCCCGCTTTTGCCCATTACCTTTTTCAAGATTGCGCAATTTACCATTTTCCAGACGCAATAAGCGATCATAGAGATCCCCGGATGGCACCCCATGGGTGGTGGCAATGATGGTGCCGGGATAAGAGGCAATGATTTTTTCCAGACAGGCCCGCGCCGTTACGTCCAGATGGGCATCGGCCTCATCAAGAAATAAAATCCGCGGTTGCGCCATCAAAGCCCTTGCCAGAGAAAGCTGCATGCGCTCGCCTTGGGAGAATGTCTCCCCCCCTTCTGTCACCTGGCTTTGAATACCGTCGGGCAAGCGCGAAATGATTGGCTCCAAGGCGCAAATCTCGACAATCTCGGTAAACAGCTCCATATTGGCTTCCGGCAGGCCATAAAATAAATTATAGCGCAGACTGCCACGCAAAAGCGGCAAATCACTGGAGACAAAAGCCATTTCGCTACGAAGATCGGACCAGGAATAATCGGTCAGTCTCTTGCCGCCCAATTTCACCCGGCCTTTGCTTGGCTGAATAATACCGGCAGCAATTTTCAGAAGTGTGGATTTACCCGCCCCATTGGGCCCTTGAATACAAACCCGACTGCCTTCGGGAATTTCCAATCGAACATTTTTAAAAATATCGCGGAAGCTGACATTGTCCAGAACCAGCGCATTTTCCGATGCCCCATGCCCTTCACCATCAAGCGCCACCAGCTTGCCCTTTTTATGGGGTTTGGGACGGCCAAGCGATTTCAGATCCAGCAATTTTTGTTGCTTTTCTTGCGCCACTTGCGCGGTTTTCCAATATTCAAAAATTCTGGCCATTTCCTGCATCCGCGGGGCCAACAGGCCCGACACCACCATCGCCGCCAAAACCGTCCCCGGAGTGGCATATTGATGGCCAACCAAAAAAGCGCCAATCATAAACGCCCCAATGGACGCAATGGTCGAGCCCGCTTCCGAGGAGGCCCGCAACAGGCCCACATAATTGGCCCGCGAAATAATCGCATCGCGCATGGAGCGACTTAATTTCTTGGCCCGCTTGGCTTCGCGTTGCTCTTGCCCGAAAGCTTCAATGACCCCAATGGCCGCCACCCGATCATTGACAAAGCTTGCCATCCGTCCGCGCTCTTTTCGCACCATGGCGGTTTGGCTGGTCAATACCGGACCAAAGGCAAAAATAACCAGACTGACAAGAAACAATGCGCCAAAAATCGACATGGCCACCAAAGGCTCAATAAAAATAAGCACGATCAGCGCCAGCCCTACAGCAAAAATATTGACCACCAGACGCGCCAGTCCAAGGCTGACCCAACGCCCCAAGGCCGACAAATCACCCACAAACCGGACAATGACCGCCCCGCGAGACATTTGCCTTATGCCATCGGCGCCAATTTTCAGGATGTGACGAAACAGCCGCAAACGCACCGCATGAACATAGGATTGCGCCAAACGCTCCCCATCCACAAACCCCCGCCAGCGCAAAAATGCAAGGAAAGCCAGGACCGAAAGGCTGACCGCCCCAAACTGCCAAAGCCACATGCTGGAACTGCCATCGGTATTTTCAGGCACAAAAAGCTGATCAAAGCCCCGCTTCAACAATAGGGTCAGCGCCAAAGTCAAAACTGCCTGCAAAATGCCATTGGCCACCAATAGCCAAAAACGTCCCAAACGATTGCCGGAGATTATTTTAGGCAATTCATTGTCAGCTGTATTTTGCTTCGATTTCATAAACGCTGGTCAGACCTTAAAAACGCATATCGCCCGCTCTTAGCGCAATTTCCTGAAAATGAGAAATGCACAAAAGCGGGCGATATATCTTGCGAGGGCTAGTTTAGTAATTGATCTGGAAGCGTCCCATAACCGCGTCAACATTTTCGTTCAAGCCATTGGCCCCAGGCTTGGTTTCTGCGCTGACATAGTTGAGCATCAGGCGCGCATTGCGATTGACATACCAATTGGCCCCGACGGTCCAATTGTTTTGCTCGCCGCCAGCAACGGACGCATCATTGAGATTGAGGGTAGAATAGCGTGCTGCCACTTCAAAGGCCCCAAAGCGGCTGGAGCGACGCGGCTTGATACCGCCAAATGTACCAGAGCCGCTGCTATAGCGTTGACGCTCACCGGTGACAACCCAAGCGGCCTCAATATTGGACCCGGTATAGGTCGGATCGCCCAGTGTTGGTGCGTCATTATTACGGGCAATGCGTTGTGCCTTGAACAGGAACGGCCCGCTCATATAGCCCGCTTCAATATTGAAATTGCTATAGCTGTCCACATTGGCCAAACTTGTTGTATCCAGCAGGGCCACCCCGGACAGGCCGCCAAATTCCGGATTGGCCCGAATTCTCGATGTTGCATTGGTATCAAGATCGCGTCTTTCTGCAGCAACCGCAAAATGCAGCGCCTGACGCTTCTCCTTGATTGGCGAGAACACCAAGCGACCAACAACCGACTTACCGTCATCCTGAATCGCCAGCGGGTCATTCTCTAGAGGGTTTTCAAAATACCCGCCGGTCAGGGACCAATTTTCACCCTTATAAGTGGCCGCCGCACCAACCAGAAAATTTGGTGCCAGCGTTGCCGACAATGAGCGCTCCATCAATTTGATATTGTTCGAGCTCATCATATTTTCATTGTTGAACGGCGCAATGAAATTGCCCACTTTGATGGTTGTATTGTCAAAGCCCTTATAGGAAACCCAAACATTTTTCCAGCCGGTACTCACCCCGCCAACATCACCATCAATCTTGGCTTTCCAGTTTTTACCCATGGACAAGGTTGCATTCAGGCGAAAGCGGCGAATATCGGATTCATCCCCAAACAAGGTGACATCTTCGCTGACATTCACACTGTCCAGATGCAGGCGACCACCAATAACCAGTTCATAACCGTCCCCAGAAAAGGTCAGGCCTTTTTCATCAAAAGTTTGAGCACTTGCTCCAACGCCAAATGCGCCCCCGATTACACCCATGGCCAGAATGGCCGCAGATGCCTTGAATTTATTTTTTAATCGCATTTTCTTTGCTCCTTGAATGCATTTTAATTCTCATGTTCCAGATTTGAGAGAATAGTTCTGATTGAGCACCAGCTGTTAAAGAAATCCTTAATCCTCCAGCCACCCAATCAAATGCTCCTGCAGCCCATATTTACTCATCATTGTAGTAAAGTTATGGCCTGCGCCTTTTAACTCTACAAGGCTTGGTTTTTTTGCATTGGTCTTTTCTGCCAACTGTTGCATTGCAGCCACCCAATTCCGGGCACGACGCAGGCGATTGCGCCCCTGCAGGGCATCAATCTGCTTATCGGTATTCAAGGATGACGACCGCCGCACATCTTTAGACCCGATGACCACACTGGTCTGGCAGGCTTGCAGGCGCGAAATATCCGGCGCCAAATGCTCGCGATTCATATCTGTTTTCAGGCCTAGCGGAAAAATCTCTTCTGTATCCGGCATGGTATACCAGCCCGACGCAATCAGCATCAATTTATCAACCTTGTGCTCACCACCGGTCAATACATAACGATGGGCGAATTGGCCGCCACCGGAAAAGCCGACCATATATAATTTCTCGCCCGACAAAGCCGTGCGTGACAAAAAGTCCTTATAGGCATTGTCGAAAGCTGCCTTGGGGCACAGGCCGGTATTGTCCGCCTTTAATTGCTGGAAGTGGCGAAAGCGGCTTTTGTGAAAAAACGGTGCAAACAAAGCCACACCCTTCCGGTCAGCCAGATCCCGAAACCGGAAAATCATTTCAACCGGATTGCGGTTGAGACCATGCATCACGGCCAGTGTGGCTGTAATCTTGTTATCCGTGCGCGGCACATAGCCAAGATAGTCCAACCCATCAGGCGATGTGAAAGAAAACACTTTTCCAGCATTTAGCTGCGCCATATCAACCGCCCTTGGAAATGTTTTAACCTGTTGCATGGCTCTGCCAGCCTTTCTGTCCTGCATTGTCAACCCATAAAGCCGGGCGTAAAATCATCGGGATAACCCGCTCATCTTCGGAAAACTGAACCGTGTCGAGAACCGGTGTTTTTTCAAACCGCTCAAATTCCCGCATCATCAGGCTCGATTTGGTGATGGTCCCGGTCACAATGGCCGGTTGCAAACGCATCTCTGATAGCTGACGCAAGCCGCCCATGGCCGCCAAGGGGTCCGAAGCCGCCAAAACAATGCTTGTGGTCATGGAGCGCAGCATCGCTGATTCGAGCAATATTCTGGTCTCCCGCTGCAGCAGGCCATCGGCAATTTCTGCAACAATGACATCACAATCACTACACGCGCTGACCAGGCTGGCGAGAATTTTCTCCAGCTCTTCTTGTGTCAGATTAACGGTTGAAGCATGACCGGCATCGGTAAAATCCGCCGCGGCGCAAGCACCCGCATCGAGATAATGCCAATAATCGCGACCCGACCCGGTGCCGGTAATTTTGATCGCCGCCGTACGCAGGCCATAGCGATTGAAACTGCGTACCAGCTCATTCATGGCTCTGGTCTTGCCGGCATTCATGCCGGTGCCGACAACGGTAATCAGCTCCGGTTGCCGCCTTGACAACGGGGTTGCCACAGACAGCGCCTCATCGCTCGTATTGAGCGCGCGACCATCTTCACGGCATAAAATACCAAGCGGTGTGATTTGCGTGGCCCGCCTTGCCCCGGCATGTTGGGTCAACACTTTGGACGCTATGCCCCCCGATGCGACCATCTGACAGGGGCCAAGATTTTCCGGCACCACGGATTCAAATTGATCGGTGGCATAACGGTGGGCAAAAGCAAGGATAACCTCATCACCGCGATAAAGCGTGCAGCGGCGGCCATTGATCAATTCAAGGCGACTATGATGGCCAAGATTGTCAATCCGCGCCAAGCAGATATCCCCGGCCACAGGTGTGCGGTTCAAATCCAGCCGCGTAGCCTGCTCCAATGCGACCCGACGGGTCACAAATGACCGTCTGGCCCCTTTCAATCGGGATTTATCAATAGCGGGCATGTTCACTCCAATCCATACTAACCAACATCACTCCTAGACGATCATCCCGAAACCAAAGTCACCATAACCTATGACCACCGGACATGAATTCACGCTGAAAAAACTGCGATCTTCACAGGGATAACGGGACAGAAAGCGGAATATTCCCTCAGCAATTAAGAATAATTTCCAACCTTCTGAAAAACCCCTTCATCTCATTGTTTTTAATTGGTAATTTTTAATTTTCCGGAAACAATCCATGCCCTGACGCAAGCTTTATCGGGCTTACCCCCTTCAGGCACGAAATTGTTCCGAGTTTTTCGGTTTAATGCAAAATCTGCAAAAGAACTGTGCTGCAGATCACCAATTATGGTTGCAATATGGGTCATGTCGCGTTTTCATGCGACAGAACAAGGAATTTTATAATGCGAAGAATAATCATTCTCAACAAAACCTTATCAAACCGGCCTGCCCGCGCGCGCAAGTCAAAGGTTCAAAATGGGACGCGGCGCGGACCAGATCTGGCTATGGGGTGCATCGCCTCATTGGCCCTGTTTGCAATCATGGCAAGTCCCGTCATGGCACAAAGCAAGACCAAAGCCGAAAAATCCCCTTTTTCCTTGCGCGTTACCATTGGCGCTGAATATGACAGCAATGTTTCTGTGGATTCCATCGACCGCACCACCAATATTGGTGATAATTCGGCTCTGTTTAAGGCCAAGGCGAATTATAAAATGCCGCTTGGCAATGATACGGAATTCAGGCTTGGCTATAGCTTTTCACAATCCAGCCATGAGACTTTTTCCAATTTTGATATTCGCTCGCAAATGGCCAGCGCAAATCTTGTCCATGATTTTGGCCCCTTTAAAGCCGGACTTGCCTATCGTCATTCCAATGCCCAGCTTGATGGGGAAGATTTTCTGACCCTGAAACAGGTCTCGCCCTATCTGTCCGGCTTTGTCGCCAAAAAGGTTTTTATCCGTACAAGCTATACGCAAACCGATAAAAGTTTCGACAATCGCCCTGTGCGTGACGCGGAATCACGCATGCTCGGCGCTGATGTCTATTTCTTCCTGCGCGGTATTCGTCGCTATTGGATCGTCGGCTATAAACGCGAAAATGAAGATGCTATCGGTCCGGAATTTGACTTCGACGCCAATCATTTTCGTTTGAAATATCAGCAGCGCTTTGTCCTTGGCGGCAAGGATTTAAAAATGGGCTTGGGCTGGCGCTATGAAGGGCGCGCCTATAATGGCATGACCCCCTCGATAAATATGATCCGCGAAGACAATCGCAATCGCTATCAGGCCGAGATCGAATATCCTCTAACGCCCTCAAGCTTTTTTCAGCTAGAGTTCGAACGCGCTGATTATGATTCCAATCTGCCTTCGGCGGATTACAATCAAAACCTTGCCGCTGTCAGACTCGGCTTTGAGTTTTAGAGCCATCCGGTTTTGATGGAATCAAAACCGAAAAGGCTCTGGACTTAATGCCCGTCCTCGGGCAGCAAGGGATGGATCAGGCCATAACCATAGGTCTGGTCAAAACCGCTCTGGCCCAAATCCTCCGCCCGCATTTCCAGCTCATAAAGCGTGCTTTCATTTAATGTTCCAACACCCTCCAGAGACACGGCAATCGCCGCTGTAACAAAAGGCGCCGCCAGCGAAGTGCCCGATGAGCGCACCCATCCACCATCGGCATCGGCATGCAGAATATCAACACCCGGAGCCGCAAAATCCACATGCGCCCCGCGATTGGCCAGACGATAGATTTTCTTGTCATCGGCAATGGCGGTTACCGCAATAACCTCCTCATAGGCTGCCGGATAAAGAGGGCGGGCGGTCGGCCCCTGATTGCCAACAGCCGCAACAATGGTCACGCCTTTTTCTTTGGCCCGAACAATGGCGCCGCGCAGGATAGCATTGGGCGGCCCCGTCAAACTCATATTGACGATCGGCACATCATTTTCAGCCATCCAGTTAATCGCCTTCACAAGGCTGATTGTGCTTGCCGCCATGGAGCCATCTTCTGTCAGGAAAAACACCGAGGCGGCATAAATATGCGCTGCGGGCAGCAGGCCGCGAAAATTATCACTGACCCCGGCAAGCAGCGAAACAATGGCGGTTCCGTGATCATCCGGCTGCGACAATCCACTAGCAACGAAATCCCGCAAAATTAAATTGCTGTTTTGAATTGCCGGATGATCCGTTTCGATCTTGGTATCAATGACCCCCACAGAAAGACCGCTACCATTTTCTGGGTAGGAATAATTGATCATCGCCCCGGGGGAAGAAAATGATTCAATAAAGGCTTTGCCGGCAATGTTCGGTGCATAAAAATGGTTATAATCCACCTCTATATCGGGCGACGCCGCACGAATGATATCATTCGTGGCCTTTAGATCAAAATTCTCCGGCGCCGTACTGCGCACCAGAACCAATCCGAGCCCCTCAAGATGTTCAAGTTTTTCGACCGCAAACCCCTCGGCCACCAAATTATCAATGGTCTGCGGCGGGGCCAGCATTAACCACTCGCCCTGTCCAATAGGGTTTCCAGCCTCGTCATAGGTCATAGCCACAACCTTGCCAGTTATTGCTTGCAAGGTTTTTTCTTCAAGATTTGCTACTGGCGGAAATTTTGAGTGAGCGGTTCCACCTTCTTCTTCCTCGCCTACACCGTCCCCCTCTTCTTCGACCTCTTCTTCCTCGTCCCCATCATCTTCTATGCCCTCTTCAATCTCGTCTTCAATTTCGTCCTCAGCCTCATCCTCACCTTCATCCTCACCGTCATCTTCCGCATCGTCTTCGGCATCGTCCTCTATGTCGTCCCCAGCCTCATCCTCGGCGTCATCCTCAACACCATCCTCAACACCATCTTCAACATCGTCCTCAACATCGTCCTTGGCGTCGTCTTCGGCATCATCCTCGGCATCGTCTTCGGCATCGTCTTCGACATCATCCTCGGCGTCTTCTTCCGCATCTTCTTCCGCATCGTCCTCGGCGTCGTCCTCGGCGTCGTCTTCGACATCATCCTCAGCGTCATCTTCCGCCTCTTCTTCCGCATCATCCTCGGCATCGTCTTCGACATCGTCTTCCGCGTCATCTTCGACATCATCCTCGACGTCATCTTCGACGTCATCTTCCGCCTCTTCTTCCGCATCATCCTCGGCATCGTCTTCTACATCGTCTTCCGCATCGTCTTCGACATCATCCTCGACGTCATCTTCGACGTCATCTTCCGCCTCTTCTTCCGCATCATCCTCGGCATCGTCTTCTACATCGTCTTCCGCCTCTTCTTCCACATCATCCTCGACATCATCCTCGACATCATCTTCCGCATCATCCTCAGCGTCGTCTTCGACATCATCCTCGACGTCGTCCTCGACATCATCATCCACATCATCTTCTACATCGTCATCAGAATCGACAACAAGAGAGTTGAGGGCTTTTGCTGCTGAATATTTTCTCATATCAGGCAGGTCGACCAATACTAACCAGAGGGCCGTCAAAAGGATGCAAAAAGAAATCAGGACGCGTTTCATAAAAAATACTTTATCTTGGATACAAAATTCACTTTAATCTTTTACACATTTTCGTATTCCCATATAAATCCGAAAATGCCTAAGGCTCTAGGATAGTGTATCACCATAATATACGCTAACCAAGTCAAGGGCGAATGGGAGAGTTTCGCCATAATGACGAATATTCAGCAAAAAAATTCCAAACAATCGGGAATAAATCCCTTCGCCATCCGTCAATGGGGTAAATAATGCCACTGGATCAAAGTATTATGCGTAAGGAATTGGTGGCTTTATTACCGCAACTGCGCCGTTTTGCCTATTCTTTGGCACATAATCGCGCAGATGCCGATGACCTCTTGCAGGCAACGGTGGAGCGGATATTGGCGCGCAGCGCCCCGGCGGATGTCGACCTTTTAAGATGGTCATTCCGCATTTGCCGGAACATATGGATCGACGAAATTCGCGCCCGTAAAGTACGCCAGGACGCGATTAGGGATGAAAAAATTGAGATCGCCAACGCGGTTGATGGAGAACGTGTCATAATGGGAAAATTTGCCCTCAATC
>JALSJA010000224.1 GCA_026989615.1 Parvularculaceae bacterium
AATAGGTTTTAAGACCCGCTTGGCGCGCCGGACGCAAAGCCCGCCAGCTATCATCCGCCACCGTAACCCCCCACCCCATTTCATGAATTTTGCGCGCCAGTGAAACCGACCAGGGTGACGCCCCGACAATTAAAAAGCCCGGCTTTTCCCTGGAGGCAAGCCCCAATAATTTTGCCAGCGGCCCCATGGTAAAGCCGTGAATGACCACCGTTGCGAAGACCATGGCAAAAGCCAGCGGAATCAATTTTTCCGCCCCCGGCACACCGCGGTGAACAAGCTCGGTGGCAAAAAAGCTGGTCACCGCCACGGCAACAATCCCGCGCGGGGCAATCCAGCCGGTAAAAATCCGCTCCCCCCAGGATAAATCCGTACCCAATGTTGAAACCAGAATACTGATCGGGCGCACCAATAACAGCATCACCGCAACAAAGGCAAAAACCTGCCAGTCAAACCCTGCAAGCGTTGCCATGTCGAGATTGGCGGTCAGAATAACAAACACCCCGGAGACAAAAAGAACGGCAATATTTTCCTTGAAATGGCGCAGCTGATTGATGCTCGGCAATTTGGTATTGGCCATGGTGATACCCATCACCGTCACCGCCAATAGCCCCGCTTCTTCCAGCATCAGATTGGGAATTTCAAAACAGCCAATCACCAGCACCAAAAGCACCGGACTTTTCAGATATTCCGGCACCCAGCCTCGCGAAAAGGCCACCGAAGTGACCCAGCCAATCAGCGCCCCAAAAGCACCCGCCATAAGGATAGACAAAAACAGATTGCCGACCATTTCAAAGGTCGACCAGCCATGGCCGCCGCCATAGGCAACAATAACAAATTCATAGGTGATGACCGCCAGCAAGGCGCCGATGGGATCATTGACAATCCCTTCCCATTTCAAAATTGCGCCGGCCCGCTGGTTCAACCGGTTCTGGCGCAAAAGCGGCATAATCACCGTCGGCCCGGTCACCACCATGATACCGGCAAATAAAATTGCCGAGGGCCATTCAACCCCGGCCACATAATGGGTGGCCAGCGCTCCCAAAACCCATGCAATGGGCACACCGGGAATGACAAAGCGGGCAACACCCCGCGTCATGTCTTTAATTTCAGCAAATTTGAGCGATAACCCGCCCTCGAATAATATGATGGCAACAGCAATCGCAACGATGGGGCGCAAAAACGCGCCAAAATCCTGTTCGGGATTTAACACCCCCAATACCGGACCAAAGAGCAGCCCCGCCAGCGCCATCAAAACAATGGCCGGCAGATTTAACCGCCACGCCACCCATTGTGCACCAATGCCCAAAAACCCGATTAGCGCCAGAATGAAAATTATATTATCCACTCAACCCCCCTAAAGAAAGCGTCCTAGCGATGTTTGAAATCCGGCGCGCGCTTTTCTGCAAAGGCCTTCATGCCCTCGCTCTGGTCCTCGGTCGCAAAAACCGAATGGAAAACCCGCCGCTCAAACAGCACCCCTTCAGCCAGACTCGTCTCATAAGCGCGATCCACACATTCTTTTGCCATCATCACGATTGGCCGTGAGAAACCGGCAATTTTTTGCGCCACCGCAATCGCTTCCTCGAGCAATCTATCGGCCGGGACAATGCGCGAAACCAGCCCGCAACGTTCCGCTTCTTCGGCGTCCATCATCCGGCCCGTAAGGCACATTTCCATGGCTTTGGATTTGCCGATAAAACGGGTGAGGCGCTGGGTCCCCCCGGCACCGGGAATAGCGCCAATGGTGATTTCCGGCTGGCCAAATTTGGCATTATCCGCCGCCAGAATGAAATCGCACATCATCGCCAATTCGCAGCCACCCCCCAAAGCATAGCCCGCCACTGCCGCAATCACCGGTTTGCGGGTGCGCGCCGCCGCTTCCCAATTGGCGGTGATGAAATCCTCCTTATAGACATCCATATAGGATTTTCCGGCCATTTCCTTGATATCGGCGCCGGCGGCAAAGGCTTTTTGTGACCCGGTCAGCACAATCGCGCCGACATCATCATCGCTATCGGCCTTGGTCAGGGCATCGGTCAACTCATCCATCAACTGACCATTCAAGGCGTTCAGGGCCTTGGGGCGGTCAAGGGTGATGATACGCACAGCGCCTTCATTTTCGGTTTTGATGCACTCATAGGCCATGGGATAATTACTCCTTGAAAAAAATCCCGCAAAAAGCAGGTAAAATAGCGTAAAATCTGGCCTATGACCTAGCCCAAGCCCCAATCGCATTCAAGGATTATAGCCTTGCGCCCCCCTCATGCCCACTTTTGTTCCTTAATCAGCCATAAATAGGCGTGACCCGCAGGGACAATAGGATTATATGGGCATAAGTTTCGTTTTTAGCTTCTGGAGACATCACATGATTGCCGTATATGTCATCGCAATATTCATCCTGATTTTTGCCGCTTTGAATTTCATGGAAAAAGGCAGCATCGACTAGGGTTGAAACGGCGACAAATGGCGAACCGGCTTGATTGGCGGTTCTTGTTTCTGGTGCCTTGCTGGTAAAGTCTGTTTCGGACTTGACCGGTGGCACCTTGGTAGGGGAGCTAAATTTTATGATTACCTTGATTGCACTCATTGCTGCCGGACTGGCTTTGCTGATTCTGGCTGGCGATTTATTGGTGCGCGGGGCGGTTAACCTCGCCACCATGCTCAAAATTTCTCCCCTGATTGTCGGACTAACGGTTGTTGCCTTTGGCACCTCGGCCCCGGAATTGATGGTCACCCTGCAAGGGGTCTCCAGTGGCAATTACCATATCGCCATGGGCAATATTGTCGGCTCCAATATCGCCAATGTGCTCTTGGTGCTGGGGCTTCCGGCGCTGATCTATCCCTTCATCACCCATCTGCCGGGGTTGAAAAAAGATGCCATTGCGCTGGTCATCGGCACCTCGGCCTTTATGGGCTTTGTCTATTTTCGTGGCGTTCTTGACCAGCTTACAGCCTTGGTTTTACTGGGGCTTCTCATTATTTATATTTTCACCCTGTTCCTGCGGGCACGCAATTCAGAAGGCGCCGAAGTGGTGCTGGACGAGATTGAGGACTATGCCGCACAAAACGGTATCGCATGGAAAACACCTTTATTCATTCTCGCCGGTATTATCGGCCTGCCCCTCGGAGCCAAACTCCTCGTCGATAATGGCAGCGCCTTGGCGGAAATGCTGCATGTGCGTCAGGAACTGATCGGTCTGACCATTGTCGCCATTGGCACCTCCCTGCCGGAACTGGCAACGGTGGTTGCCGCCGCTTTGCGCAAACAGGCCGATGTTGCCGTTGGCAATGTGGTTGGCTCCAACCTGTTCAACCTGCTGTTTGTTGGCGGGGCTGCGGGACTTGTAGGACAATCCTATTTCTCGGCCGATGCCCGCCTCATCGATATCCCGATCATGGCTATAAGTTCGCTGCTATTGGTGTTTTTAATTCTCACCCATCGCAAAATATCGCGGGTGTTAGGGGTGGTTATGTTCCTGCTTTATGTGGGCTATATTGGCTATATCTCCTATACCAGCACCCCCGCTCTTTAAGCCCCTCAAAATCGCTCTGATGGACAATTCCAGCCCTGATAAGACAGACAATCCCCCGAAGCGGGCCCTGATTACGGGCGGGGCCAAACGCATTGGCGCAGCGCTTGGCAAGGCCCTTGCCAAAAAAGGCTATGACCTTGCCATTCATTTCCATCGCTCGAAAGACGCAAGTCAAGCGCTGGCCAGCCAGATTGAATCCGATTACGGGGTCAAAACCTGCCTGATTGAAGCCGATCTTGGCGCTCCCGACCAATGGCAGACAATGATTGATAGCGCCAATAAGGCCCTCGGCCCCCTTAGCCTTCTGGTCAATAATGCTTCTCTTTTTGAGCCCGATGAGCCCGGCACCATCACCCAGGAGAGCTGGCAGGACCATCTTGTCATCAATCTTCAGGCCCCGGTCTTTCTCGCCCAAAGCTTTGCCAGAACTGCCCCCAAGGGCTCCAATATTGTCAATATCATCGACCAACGCGTTCTCGCCCTGACACCGAAGTTTTTCTCCTATACCATTGCAAAATCAGGACTTTTCACCGCCACCCAAACCCTTGCCCAAGCTTTGGCCCCAAAAGGCATTCGCGTCAACGCCATCGGCCCCGGCCCGACCCTGCGCAATGCCCGCCAATCGGAGGCTGACTGGCACAGGCAAAATGCGGCAACCCTTTTGGGCTATGGCGCCTGCCCTGATGACATTTGCGCTGCTCTCGTCTATCTGATAGGCGCAAAAGCCGTAACCGGACAGATGATCGCGGTGGATGGTGGCCAGCATCTGACATGGGAGACCCCCGATGTGCTGGTCAAAGAGTGAGAGTTGAAACTGATGACCAAGCAAATGAGCAAACAGGCTTTGGCCTCGTCCATCATCCCCCTGCCGCAAAGCGAAAGCGATAGTCCGGCACGGTTTGTATTTTTGCGCGATCTTAAATTTGCCGCCGCAATCGGTCTTTATGACAGCGAACAGGGCCGGACCCAGCCGGTCACGATCAATCTCACCCTGCTGGTGGATGACCCCGTTGACCCCTTATCCGACGATCCGGCCAATGTGGTGTGCTATCATAAAATTGCCAAAGGCATTGGGGAGATTATCGCAGAGGGGCATATCAAACTTGTGGAAACACTGGCCGAGCGCATCGCCAATCTTTGCCTCGCCCACCCTATGGTCAGAAAAGTGCAAGTCAGGGTTGAAAAGCCTGAGGCCATCGAACAGGCGGCTGGCGCCGGGGTAGAAATTATTCGCGTAAAACCAGCGCGCTAAAACTTTAAAGGAGCAAATCTCATGACCCATTGGATGAAAATATTGCTGGGGGCAAGCGCGGCATTGGCGCTTGTAGCCTGTGGCAACAAGGAAGAAACACCCCCTGCCGAAAATCAGCAAGGCGAAGACATGGCCAAAGACATGGCCGCTGGGAGTGATAGCCCAGAAAACACCATGCCTGACTTACCGGCTCTCGACGCTGCGGCATTGGCGGAAAATATCAAAACCCTTGCCAGTGACGATTATATGGGCCGCGCCCCGGCCACTGAAGGCGGACAAAAAACCATTGCCTGGCTGATGGAGACCATGGCCAATATCGGTCTCGAACCAGCCAATGGCGACAGCTATCTGCAGGATGTGCCTTTGGTCGAGGTGACCGTGGACCCTGCCGCCAGCAGTTTCACTTTGAACGGCGATGATGGCTCTTCACAAATCCTGTCCTATGGCGATGAAATCATGTTCTGGACCAAGCAGGTCACCGAAGAGACCAGTTTTGACAATAGCGAT
This sequence comes from Parvularculaceae bacterium, assembly GCA_026989615.1. GTDB lineage: Bacteria > Pseudomonadota > Alphaproteobacteria > Caulobacterales > Parvularculaceae > S012-90. Next base: position 5,293 of record JALSJA010000224.1, read on the forward strand.
CTGGTTTTTGTGGGCCATGGTGTGGTTGCGCCGGAATATGGCTGGAATGATTATGAGGGCATGGATGTCACCGGCAAAACCGTTGTCATGCTGGTCAATGATCCGGGCTACCGGATGCAGGACAGTGAATTGTTCAACGGCAAGGCCATGACCTATTATGGCCGCTGGACCTATAAATTTGAAGAAGCCGCCCGCCAGGGCGCTGCCGCTGCTCTTGTCATTCACCAGACCGCCCCCGCCGCCTATGGCTGGGGGGTTGTTTCCGGTTCATGGAGCGGACCGCAGCTTGATCTGCAACGCCCGGATAATGGCGCCGGTCGCACCAAGCTGGAAGGCTGGATTACCGAAGATGTGGCCCGCAATTTGTTCAAACAGGCGGGGCTGGACTTTGACAAGATGGAACAGGCCTCCCTGTCAGCCGATTTCTCGCCGGTAAAAATGGGCGGGCTGACCGCGTCCGGCACGATCAAAAATGTCATTAAAAGAAGCGCCTCGCAAAATGTTGCCGGAAAAATTATCGGCAGCAAATATCCGGACGAATATGTGCTTTACATGGCCCATTGGGATCATCTGGGAAATAGCGGTGAGGGCGAAGACCATATCTATAATGGTGCCGTCGACAATGCCACGGGTACGGCCGGTATCCTCAGCATTGCCGAAAGCTTTGCCAATGCCGAAACCCCGCCGGAACGCTCCATCCTGTTCCTCGCCGTGACCGCCGAAGAAAGCGGACTTTTGGGATCGGCCTATTTTGCCGAAGACCCGTTTGTGCCTTTGAAAAATATCATTGGCGGCATCAATATAGATGCGATCCTGCCCGCCGGTCCGGCCAAGGACATTATGGTGGTCGGCTTTGGGGCGTCTGAACTGGAAGATCTTCTGGCGGCACAGGCGAAAAAACGCGACCGCTATCTGCGCCCGGACGCAGAGCCGGAAAAGGGATATTTCTACCGCTCCGACCATATCTCTCTCGCCAAAAAAGGCGTGCCCATGCTCTATGCCGATAGCGGGATTGACCTTATCGATGGCGGCGAGGAAGCCGGCCGCGCCTTTGCAGAAGGCTATACAAGTAAGCGCTATCACAAACCGTCCGATGAATATTCAGACGATTGGGACATTAACGGCATTGTCTCGACACTGGAAATTCTGCGCGATGTCGGCGCGGACATGGCCTATTCGGATATTCGCCCCAACTGGTATGAAGGCAATGAGTTCCGCGCCTTGCGCGATGCCATGTAAGGGGGGTAATACTGACGAAAAAAAGGCGACCTGCAAAGGTCGCCTTTTTTACTGGATAGAGCATGGAAGAAAGCGAGTACCAGCAGAAAGTAGAAATCAAAGTACCAAACCATCAAAAAGAAATACATTCATCTCTTTTTTGCTACTGCCTGCCCGCTCCCTTACGCCGCCTTGTAAAATTTCTCCCCCGACTTCGCCTTTTCCCGGAACAATTCCGGCGGGGCGAAGCGCTCCCCATGTTTTTTGGCAAGGCGGTCAGCGGTTTCTACAAACATATCGGCGCCAATCGTATCAATATGACTCATGGGGCCGCCGGTCCAGGGGGCAAACCCCCAGCCAAAAATGGCCCCAAGATCAGCCGAGGCCGGATCATGCACCACATTGGCCGCATAGCAGCGGGCCACCGCCACAAGCTGGCAATATAACAGGCGCTCTTTGACTTCCTCCGGGCTTGGCTGGTTTTCTGCCAGCGGAAAATGTTTCGACAGCTCCGGCCACAAATGTTTCTTGCCGCCTTCGGGGTAATCATAAAAACCACCACCGGATTTACGGCCCTTGCGGCCCAGCTCGTTGACGAATTTCTCCAGCAGATCTTCCGTGCCGGTGGGCTGATATTTATCGCCCATTTCTTCCTGCGCCGATTTCATAATCCGCAAGCCCAATTCCTGACTGGTCTCATCAGACAGCGCCAAAGGCCCGATGGGCATGCCCATATGCACCGCGCAATTATCAATAAGCGCGGGGTTAATCCCCTCTTTGACCATCAGCATGGCCTCATTGAGATAGGGCATGACCACACTATTGGCATAGAAGCCCCGCGTGTCGGAAACCACAATCGGGGTCTTCTTTATCTTGCCAACAAAATCAAGCGCCGCCGCCAAAGGCAGATCGCCCGATTGCTGGCCGGGAATGATTTCCACCAAAGGCATTTTATCCACGGGGGAGAAGAAGTGAATACCGATGAAATTTTCCGGCCGTGATGAATTTTTCGCCAAAGAGGTAATCGGAATGGTCGAGGTATTGGAGGCAAAGACCACATCCTTGCCAATCACCGCTTCGGTTTTTTCAATCACATCCTTTTTGACTTGCGGATCCTCAAACACCGCTTCGATGATTAAATCCACATCTTTGAGATCATTATAATCTATAGTGGTTTTGATTTTCGCCAGCATGGCATCGGATTTTTCCTTGCTCAGCTTGCCGCGGGATATGCCTTTCTCATTTAATTTGCGTGAATAATCCTTGCCCTTTTCCGCAGAAGCTTCATCGCGATCAAGCAGCACCACATCCATACCCGCTTTTGCCGCCACATAGGCAATGCCCGCCCCCATCATACCGGCGCCCAAAACACCTATTTTGTTCAAATCCAGCTTGGGCACGGATTTTGGCCGGGCCATGCCTTTTTCCGCGGCCTGCTTGTTGATAAACAGGGTGCGGATCATGTTCTGCGTCTGGGCGCTCATCAGCAGGGTCGTGAAATATTTGCTCTCCAATTTGATTGCCGTATCAAATGGCACGATGGAGCCTTCATAAACACAAGAAAGAATTTTCTGCACCGCCGGATAATTATGGTTGGTCATTTTTTGCGCCAAGGCCGCAGCGCCTGCAAATACCGGCACCACGCGCGGGTCCATGGCCCCCTGCCCGCCGGGAAATTTAAAGCCCTTATTGTCCCATGGCGCTTTGGTTTTCGGATTGGCTTTGACCCATTCCTTGGCCTTGGCCACAACCTCCGCATGGGGAACAATTTCGTCAATCAGATTTTGCGCTTTGGTTTTGGCCGCATCGATCGGCTTGCCGGAGGTGCAAAGCTGCAAGGCATTTTGAATGCCTGCAAGGCGCGGCGTGCGCTGGGTGCCGCCAGCCCCCGGCAAGAGACCGACCTGCACTTCGGGAAAACCAAATTTAACCTTGGGGCTATCGGAAGCGACCCGATAATGACAGGCCAGCGCCAGCTCAAAACCGCCGCCCAACGCCAGACCATTGACCGCCGCCGCAAAAGGCTTGGTCGTTTCGCCCTTGACCAAAGCCTTGGCCGCTTTGCCGCCGGTTTCCATTTTGCGCAAAATGCGATTGAGATTGAACGCGGCCTTGTAAGCATCGGCCACGCCGGGATTGGCACCGCTATCGCCCAGCATCCGCAAATCCGCACCCGCCAGAAAGCCACTGTCTTTTGCCGAGGTCACAACCGCACCGATGATTTTGTCGTCACCGAGAACCTTGTCCACCGCCGCTTCGAATTCTTCGATTAGGCTTGCATTCCAGACATTCATGGACTGATTTTCAAGATCAATCGCCAATGTGGCAATGCCATCACCATCAATATCAAATTTAATATTCTTGTACATTTCTTTCGTCTCCAATGAGAATTTATTATACCCGCTCGATGATCGTCGCCGTGCCCATGCCAGCGCCAATACATAAGGTCACCAAAGCATTGGCCTTGTCGGTGCGCTCTATCTCGTCCAAAGCGGTGCCGAGAATCATCGCCCCCGTCGCGCCCATGGGGTGACCCATAGCAATCGCTCCGCCACAAACATTGATCTCGTCATGGGCAATATCAAAGGCCTGCATATAGCGCAGCACAACGCTGGCAAAGGCTTCGTTCAATTCCCACAGTTCAATATCCTTTTTGCTCATGCCAGCGCGTTTCAGAATTTTTTCGGTGACAAATTCCGGTCCCGTCAACATGATGGTCGGCTCGGAGCCAATCGACGCCATGGCGCGAATTTTCGCCCGCGGCTTTAGCCCCAGCCTTTCACCCATTTCCTTGGAACCGATCAAGACCCCGGCGGCCCCGTCGACAATGCCCGATGAATTGCCCGCATGATGCACATGATTGATGGCTTCCAGTTCCGGATATTTCTGAATGGCCACCGCATCAAAGCCCATGCCCTCGCCCATCATCGCAAAGGCGGGGTTCAGCCCACCCAAACCCTGCATATCCGTATCCGGGCGCACGGTCTCGTCATGATCAAGCACAACCTCACCCATCACATCCTTGATCGGAACAATAGAATTTTTGAACCGTTGCTCTTTCCAGGATTGCGCCGCACGCTTCTGGCTTTCCACCGCATAGGCATCGGCATCATCGCGACTAATGCCGTATTTGGTGGCGATAATATCGGCGGAAATCCCTTGCGGCACCACATAGTTTTTGAAGGTCACTTGCGGATCGGAAATCATCGCCCCGCCATCGGAGCCCATAGGCACCCGCGACATGCTTTCTACGCCGCCACCAATCGCCATATCCGCCTCGCCGGCCATCACTTTAGCGGCAGCCAGATTGATGGATTCCAGGGCCGAAGCACAAAAGCGATTGATATGAACCCCGGCAACAGTTTGCGCATAATCCGCCTGCAATACAGCGGCACGGGCGATATCCGAACCCTGCTCGCCCACCGGCATCACACACCCCAAAAGCACATCATCAATATTGGCGGTATCCAGATCATTGCGATCGCGAATGGCTTTTAAGACCTGCGCCGCCAGTTCCACCGGCGTGATTTCATGCAGGGAGCCATCCGGCTTGCCCTTGCCACGAGGGGTGCGGACCGCATCATAAATATAGGCTTCGCCCATGGGAATTTCCTTTCAAATGATAAAGAAGACCTGCCCTTTCAAAACGCGGGCAATCTGAAATGAATCGATCTGTGTTCCCAAATTAGGTCTGCACCGCCCCGCTTGCAATGGCGCTATGCAGTAAATCTCTCCACAATCACCCTAGAATGGCATAGGCCGCCCCAAAGGCGAGACCAAACTGCCCGCCCATATAAAGCAGCCAGTTGAGGCTCTTGCCAAAGGGCAGGCTTTTTTTAAACTTCAAATAGGCCAGCAACATATCCGAGAGACCAAAGCTGATCGCCCCCAGAGCCAAAAGCCCCGCCCCCACCGATTGCTGCATGACGGCTGCGGCCATCATCACCCCGATAACCGCCGTATAGGCAATGATCGGCCCCTTCATCGCTTCTGGCAGGGCTGGCATCAACCAAAAGAGATAGCCGACACAGGCAGCCAAAACCGCCAGCACTGCAAGCCCGTGCCACAGCTCAAGCGCCCCCATATTGCCGGCCAGAAAGCCGATATAGGCTATGTGCCCCAGCAAAAAAGCCACCAGCCCGCTCTGGAAGCCCTTGTCATCGGGCAGATCAAGCTGGAAATCGCCAATCCCGCTCAAGCCCAGCCCGGCAGCCATCCACCAAAGGGCCGGGGCAAAATCCGGATTCTGCACCAGCCACATGGCCAGCGCCAAAGCAGGCACTGCCTTCAATATGGCGCGCATCAGGCCGAGTGACGGGCTCAAATCCCGCTGCTGCACCATGAGAAAGCCGAAAGCTGCTGCCAGTGCCAGATAAACCCAGAAAGTGATCATGCTAGCCCCCCATATTTGATTTTGCCCTTTTGATGAGAACCAATAAAGCAGGATTCCCGCTTAAGGCGGCCCGACTCCGCTGGTTTTGCCCTATATTGCCCATAATCGCCTGTTCGCCTTGTTTTTTACAGGAAAATCCGCAAATTTATCAAATGCTTGGGGTTATTTTCGGGGTCAATTATGTCGGCACTTTATAAATTTCTAATCGGCCTGATCCTGCTCGGCGTGTTGGGCAGTTTCGGGCTGTATTTCAATATGATTCCCGCTGGCTCCATTGACGGCGCCGAGGCCAAATTGCGTATCAGCGCCAATCAGGCCCTTGACGAAACAGATGCCGATTGGGCCGCTTTGCGCATGGATGGCCAAAGGGCCATTCTCTCCGGCACTGCTCCTTCATTACAGGCGCTGGAAGAGGCCAAAACCGCCATTCGCCAAAGCCATGGGGCCGGCGGCGTACTCTTGGGCGGCATTACCAGCATTGACGCCAGCGCCGTCACCATTGCCGGGCAACAGACTGCAGCCGTCACGACAGACGAAGCAATAGAAGACGGGCCGGAACAAACCGGTTCCCCGGAAATCATCACCCCCTATATTTGGAGCGCCAGCTGGGAGGGTCCGGGCGCCACGCTTTTCCTCGCCGGCTATGTGCCCGATGAGGCTTCGCGAGAAAAAATCCTCACCGCGGCAACAATGCTTTTCCCCGATGGCATCATCGATGACATGCAAATTGCCGAAGGCGCCCCCTTTGACGACTGGGCCAATGCGGTCGTGATGCAATTACAGGCCCTGGCCGAGCTTGACCATGGGCAGATTGAAGCCAGCAACCGGGTGTTTCGCCTGTCGGGCCAGGCTGTCTCGAAACAATCCAAGACCGAGATTGAACAAAAACTCACCCGCTTTACAAAAGGCGGGCTGGCCATTCTCGCCATTGAGACCCCGCAAAATCCAGACATCTCTCTTGATCTCAGCGCCCGCATGGAGCGTTGCCAAGAGGAATTTGATAGCCTGCTCGCCCAAAACAAAATCAGCTTCACCTATGGCAGCGCCGAGATTGCCCCCGCCTCGACCCCGGTGCTGGAGCGCCTCGTGCAGATAGCCAGAAATTGCGACGGCATGATTATCCAGATCATCAGCCATAGCGATAATGATGGCGAAGAGGCCGCCCTGCTGCGCCTGACGCAAATGCGCGCCGAAGCGATACGCAATTATTTCATAGAGCGCGGATTGGATGAAGATTTCGTGCAGGCGCAAGGGGTCGGCTTTGCCCGCCCTGCCGCCGATAACAGCACCGCTGCGGGCCGGGCAAAAAACCGCCGCATCGAAATCAGACTATTTGCGCCCTGATGCGTTTATATCAGGGACGTTTGTAAGGAGTATTGAAAATGATCTGGCTGGCTTGGCATATGTGGTTCTTACTGGTTCTGGCATTCTTGCTCGGACTTTTTGTCGGTTGGTGGATATGGCATCGCAGCCGGGTGGAAAATATCGCCACCATGGAGCCAACCCCCGTGGTCTCCCCCCTGCCCGATTCCGTTTCCGCCCCCTTGGCCGAACCCCATGAAGCCGGCAAACGCCCAATGCTCTATGAAAGCGGCCCCACCGACGGCCCGGCCGATGATCTGAAAAAAATCAAAGGCATCGGGCCAAAATATGAAAAGCTGCTAAACGAGATGGGGATTTATTATTACCGCCAGATCACCTCATGGGACGAAGACGAAATCGCCTGGCTCGACAAAAAACTGAACTTCCCCGGCCGCATAAACCGCGAAGACTGGCAAGCCCAAGCGGCTCTGCTGCGCGACCAAAGCGGAGCATCTTCGGAGTTTTAGGGGTGATGGGTCGGCAGGCGGTTACTCCCCCCTCGTCATCCCTGCACAGGCGGGGACCCATCTCGAAAGAGAATATGCAGGCACACAAAAGAAATTCGATTTTAATTCTTTCCACAAAATAGGCAGGACCAGTACCCCCGCCTTCGCGGGGGCAGGCCACAGCCCCGGCGACCGTTCGCCGCCCCGCGTCCTTCGACAGGCTCAGGATGAGGGGGCACTTTGCGGCGTGAGGCATAGCCACTGCCGTGGCCTTCATTTCCTAAAATCGGTCCACTGGACCGATTTTTTTACTCCTAGCCAACCAACACCAAAGGGCTGCAACCGCAGCCCCGGCGACCGTTCGCCGCGCTCGCTGCCCCTTGGCATCGCCAAGGGATCAGCAGTGAGCGTAATAAACAAAGATGGTGGGCCCGGAGGGACTCGAACCCCCAACCTAGCGGTTATGAGCCGCCAGCTCTAACCAATTGAGCTACAGGCCCTCTAATCCTTTGGCCGCGAGAGGCGGCAGACAAGAGGAAGCCGCGATATAACAGCTAGTGGCTTTGCAGGCAAAGGCAAAATTCTCGGGGGCTTTAAGCCAACGGTCTGGTTTGGCCGCTCATCGAAGTGGCGGCCCTCCTGCGAGACACCGCCCTCATCCTGAGCTTGTCGAAGGACGGGGGCTCCTCAGCATGGGGGCGCCACCACCAAGGACGTGCTGCCCATCAGGCGT
>JALSJA010000225.1 GCA_026989615.1 Parvularculaceae bacterium
TGTGATGGCGGAAAATGGCGCTTATTATCCGGGGCTGGTGACCGGGGGCATCGCCGTGGCACTGATCATTATGGGAACCTATGCGCTGGCGGCCGCGGCCAGCATGGGCGGCACGCCTTTGTCATTGCCTTTTGTCAAATGGATATTGCTGGCAATTACTGCCGTGTTTCTTTTGCGCGGGTTGGCGCTGGTGCCGATGTTTTTCATGGCTCCGCAAATGGTCAACGGGTTTATGATCTGGTCCAGCCTGATTGTTCTTGCGCTTGGGGCCTTGCATGCCAAGGGTCTGGCGCAAAGCTGGAGCGTGCTGTGAATATCTGGTTTGTCATCGCCGGTGCGTTGTCTATTTTTGTTTGTCTATTGCATATTTTCCTTGGCGGGCGTGAGGCTGCAAAACCGCTTCTGGCCAGCAAGGAATTAGGCCGCACGGCCAAATACACAAATTATTATTGCTGGCATCTGGTGACGATTTCCATCGCCATCATGGGCGGCATGTTCCTGTGGACGGGTTTTGGTGCAGGGTGGGAATTGGCGTTGGTGGCGAGCATTCTTGCAGGGTTGTTCTGTCTTTGGAGTGTTGGCATAGTTGTTTTGAACAAGGGGCGGCTTTGGCAGTTTCCCCAATGGTTGTTATTTGCACCGATTGTGGCGGCAGGATTGAAAGGTTTGCTTTGAAGCGGTTTCGCAAAACGGATTGGCTGGATTTAGGGCTGAAACTTCTTGCCAAAAGCGGACCGGATGCGTTGCGGATTGATATTCTGTGCCTCAAAGCAAAACGCAGCAAAGGCTCTTTCTACCACCATTTTTCGGGCCGCGATGATTTCGTGCGGGCGCTGATGGGGTATTGGGAACAGGCGCTGACCTTAGCCATCATTGAAGAAACCGAAAAGAGCAAAACGGCGGCGGCAAAATTAAAGACGCTGGCGTATATCATTGCCGGAACCGACATGACCGCCGAGCGCGCTTTGCGCCGATGGGCAGGCACGGAAAAGATCGTCGCCAAAGCCATCGCCAATGTAGACAAACGGCGGATTGATTATGTGGCTAAACTGCTGGGGCAGGCTAAAAAAATTCCTCCGCAAACGGCGCGCGATCTGGCGGTCATGAATTATGCCTCGCTGGTGGGATTCCAGATGATGTTTGTGGACACCAATCCGGCGCAACATAAAAGAATAGACCGCATTTATGAAACCCTGCTGCAAAACTGGCCGGACCGGTAAAATTCAAAGATTCTACCCGGCCAGATTTTCCGCCAACATCAGTGCGTGCCCATCGCAATCATAAAAACTGGCAAGCTTGACCATGCCGTCATGGGTGATGGTCTCGCCATCAAAGCGCACGCCCTTGTCTTCCAGTGCTTTGCGTGCGGCGGCGATATCGCTGACTCCGAACACCGGCACGCAGCCACCGGTTTTGACCTCCATATTATCCGCAAAACCAATGCTAACCCCCGGTACCGGCGTTGACATTTCTGTCCAGCCAATTTCGGCAATATCATATAGCTGGGTGCAGCCAAGATGCTCCTTATACCATGCCACAGATTTCAGGCGATCTGTCACGCCAAAGGACAGGGTCATGGTTTTGTCAAATTCTATCGCGCTCATGAATATTTTTCCTTGTTATATCTTCTTGCATTGTTCGAAAAATGACCCGTTTAAACCGCATGGGCCAAGCCCAATACACAGATCCTCGGATACTCCCGGGGTAGCCGCAAGGCGTAATGCACCAACAGATCCGCCGCATCAATAATAGCTACCACAGTCAAATGCCGCTGCGAATTGCGGACGCTTCACCGAGACGCACAACCGAATTGGTGCATTACGCCTGCGGCTAATGCACCCTTGTCTGTTGGGTTTGTGGTATTTTGAGGTTGGCGGGCAAGGTTTGTATCCACCCTTGGTCTTTAAGGACCGTCACGTAGCAA
>JALSJA010000226.1 GCA_026989615.1 Parvularculaceae bacterium
AACGCGCAATTCCTCGCCCTGAATGGCTACCTGCACCTTCATCTTGGTGCCTTTAATCGATTTGGTGATTTTCTTGGCCATTTCCTTGTCGATACCCTGCCGGATGAGCACTTTGAGGCGCACGGACTGGCCTGCCGCCTGCTCCGGGGTCTGGTAGTCCAGCTGTCCGGGCTCAATGCCGCGCTTTTGCATATGGCCCTGCAGGATTTCCTTCATCTGCTTTAATTTCAGATCATCATCGGCAGCAATCGTCAAAACCCCGTCCTGATGCTCGACCGAGGATTTTGAGCCCTTGAAATCATAGCGGGTGGCAATTTCACGCATGACATTGGCCACCGCATTATCGACCTCGGACAGATCAACCTCAGAGACAATATCAAATGATGGCATGGGGCATTCTCCTTGAAAACTTCCGGTGTAAAAGATCTTCACGGGGGGAATACGCCCTTTGGGCCCTATGGTCAAAACCCGCTTCCAAAACGCCTTTCCGGCCCGGTTTTGTAGCCGATACTATTAATTTTACCGCGCAGCCATCATTTTCATCGCTTCATATTTGAATCAGCGTAAAAAAATTAACGATAGTCGCTATGGTAAATTTAGTCGCCTAAGTGTCTGTTTTTATTGATTTCCTTCTTAACATCACTTGCTGTGACGTTAATGGGGGTGTGGGAAATTTGGCGAATCGGCATGGCCGTTAACATTTACGAAAGTAAATTATCGCTAATTTGAGGGCGCTATTAACCAAGGGGCGGCGCATCTAGTAGGGGATGCCGTCATCGAACAGAATATCGAGGAGACGAAGTAATGCGTGTATTGTTGATTGAGGATGATGGCGCTACGGCACAAAGCATCGAATTGATGCTGAAATCCGATGGCTTCAATGTTTATACCACCGATTTGGGTGAGGAAGGCGTCGATCTGGGCAAGCTCTATGATTATGACATCATCCTGCTTGACCTGAACCTGCCGGATATGACCGGCTTTGATGTGCTCAAGCAATTGCGCCTGTCCAAGGTCAACACACCCATACTGATTTTAACCGGCATGGGCGATACCGAAAACAAGGTGCGCGGTCTCGGCTTCGGGGCTGACGATTATATGACCAAGCCTTTCCACAAGGACGAGCTGGTCGCGCGGATCCACGCCATTGTGCGTCGCTCCAAAGGCCATTCGCAATCGGTCATCACCACGGGCGCCCTATGCGTCAATCTTGATGCCAAAACCGTTGATGTCAGTGGCCAACGCGTCCACCTTACCGGCAAGGAATATCAAATGCTGGAGCTTCTCTCCCTGCGCAAGGGTACAACCCTGACCAAGGAAATGTTCCTCAACCATCTCTATGGCGGCATGGATGAGCCGGAACTGAAAATTATCGACGTCTTCATCTGCAAGCTGCGCAAGAAACTGGCAGCAGCCTCTGGCGGCGAGCATTACATCGAAACCGTCTGGGGCCGCGGCTATGTATTGCGTGAGCCTGTCGAACAGGCCGAACCGGTATCGGTCGCCTCTTAAAAAAAACCAGACACACAGCACCAAAATCTAAAAACCCCGCCCCTGTTAACAAGGGCGGGGTTTTTTGCTGATCTTTTTGCTTTTATTATTCTGGGCCAGATTTTTGTGAATTGGAGCACTTCTGCGAAAAGTGGGTCCTTCGACAAGCTCAGGATGAGGCCGGTTATCCGTCCGGCCCTTCGCCTTGGCTCAGGAGCGCAAAACAAAGGCTTAGAGCCCGGTTTTGATGCCAATCAAAACCGAATAGGCTTTAAAATCTATGCCTTTTTGGCGACGGCTTCTTCCGTCACCATGGCTTCGCCGCCGGTTTCTATTCCGGCCTGTTGTAAAACCGCTTTTATGCTCATGGCATCAAATGGTTTTAACAGATGAAACTTGGCCCCGGCCGCCCGCGCTAGCGCA
>JALSJA010000227.1 GCA_026989615.1 Parvularculaceae bacterium
AGGATGAGGCCGGTTTTCGGATAAGAAGTGCTCAAAAACAAAGGCTTAGAGCCCGGTTTTGATTCCATCAAAACCGAACAGGATCTAAGCTTATTGACCCACTGGCCAGCGCAATAAGCTAATTACTGCTCGACACAATGAGCTAATTATTGTACACCTCAATAAGCTAATTAGTGCGCCACCGGAAAAGCTGAGGATCTCGCGAAAATGGCCATACCAGCCGACAAGCTTGCAGCGTCGCTTGAAGCGCTGGAAACCCTGCAACAAAAGGGGATCACAGCGATCCGCTCTGCTGACCTGAGTCGCCCCCATCGAGAACGATTGCTCGGTGCAGGCTTTCTGAAGGAGGTCATGAAAGGCTGGTATATCGCCTCGCGCCCAGATGAGCCCGCAGGAGAGAGCACCGCCTGGTACACCTCGTTCTGGGACTTCATGGCGCAATATCTGGCGACCCGGTTTGAGGAGAATTGGAGCCTGTCCCCCGAACAATCGCTGATACTCCATTCGGGCAACCGCGCAGTGCCCCCTCAGCTTCTTGTGCGTGCGCCATCTGCTCGCAATCGAGCTACGAATTTCCCGCACGGAACATCTGTTTTTGAGGTGCGCGCCAGTATCGCAACCGGCGAGGATGTGGTCATCATAGGCGATTTACGCCTATTCTCTATCGAGACCGCGCTTATCACTGTCAGCGAAAGTTTCTTTGAAAGCCATCCAACGGATGCGCGCGCGGTTCTCGCTAATATTCCGGACGCATCAGGGCTGTTAGCCAAACTTCTGGATGGCGGACATACACGGGCTGCAGGCCGGTTGGCCGGAGCGTTCCGCAATATCGGAAAGCCCCGCATCGCCGATGATATTCTCGCCGCCATGAAGTCCGCCCTGCATGATGTGCGTGAGAAGGATCCGTTTCAGACGCAAGTGAAGATGACAGACAGCGAGCGGCCCGTTTCTCCCTATGTGAGCCGCCTGCAAATCATGTGGCAAAACATGCGCGGTGATATTATTGACCGGTTGCCGGACGCCAGGCCTGCACCTAACGATATCGATGTCTATCTGAAGGCTGTCGAGGCGGTCTATGTGACTGACGCTTATCACTCACTCTCCATTGAAGGCTATCGCGTCAGCCGTGAACTAATCGAGCGTGTGCGCAGCGGCGCGTGGAACCCCGAGGCAAACAAAGAGGATCGAGAGCACAGCAACGCTCTGGCGGCGCGTGGCTATTGGCAGGCGCACCAGTCAGTAAAGCGGACAATACGCAAAGTGCTGGAGGGCGCCAATCCCGGCAAGGCGGTCGATGAGGATTTGCCTGAATGGTATCGAGAGCTTTTTATCCCCTCTGTCACGGCTGGCATTATTGATGCAGCGCAATTGGCAGGCTATCGAAATGGTCCGGTTTACATTCGCAGGTCCAGGCATGTGCCGCTGCATGTAGAGGCTGTGCGCGATGCGATGCCAGCCTTCATCGAGTTGTTGAAGGCTGAAGACAATTATGCTGCCCGCATCGTTCTGGGTCACTTCATCTTTGTGTACATCCATCCCTATTCGGATGGAAACGGACGAATCGCGCGCTTCTTGATGAATGTGATGATGGCGGCAGCAGGATTGCCATGGACGGTCATTCGCCTGGAACACCGCGACGCTTATATGGCGGCGCTGGAAACCGCGAGCGTTGAGGGCGATATCAAACCATTTACCGATCTGATCGCGCGCATCCTGACAGAGACGCTGGCAGAAACCGATCAGGCGACAGAGCAAAATGAGAGATTATCTTGATTGAATTTTGCCCCCTTGAAGATAGTGATCCGGCACTTGAATTATCGCCGATGCTGCGGGCTGCCAGACATCTGCGCGATTATATATCTCAGCAGGGCGCAATCGGGCTCACCCCATCAAAAGCGTTCAAACGCAGCTTCGTTCACTGGGCAGCGAAAGCCTTTGACTGGCCCGGCTATTCAGAAGCGGATTTATTCCTCGTCAAAAAGGTGCTGAACGAGACAGATTTCCCACCGCTCGGCGATTTGCATGATTTATTGATCAGGCTGAAGATTGGCCGTCATTACAAACAGGAATTCAGGCTTACAAAGGCAGGTAAAAAACTGATCGGACATCCCGGTCAAATATTCGGGATCATCACGCCATACTATTTGTTTGAAACCGATCACAGTCTGTTCTCGCGCTGGCAAGAACCTGTTCTGGGCAATTGGGATATTTTCCTGAACGTCATCAATGTTGAGGCGGAAGGCGGCATAAGTGGCGGGCATTTGCGACAATGCCTGTTTGGTGAGGTAGAGGCAGATACTGCTTTCGATCCTGTCATGGGGATGTTGTGGTCGCAGGTTCTGCGCCCCTTATGCTGGACAGGCTTGCTCAAGGAACATAGCGACGAAGACTTTCAGCACTTCGAGAACAGAGTTTACGAGAAGACGCCTTTGTGGAATGCCGCGCTGAAACTATCGACTGACATCCATTTCAAGCAAACCATCCATTGAGCAACCGCTGGTTACTTCGATCCGGTGAAATTGGTACTGGAAGAGTGGCGCGAAACATTCAAAATCCCCGGCGGCAAAGTGGATCGGATCGTCTTGGGTGAAGGTCCCGGTCTCGGGGTCGTAATATCTGGCCCGATAGTAATAGAGCCCCGTGGCGCGGTCATATTCCCGGCCCGTATAAAGATAGGGCTGGGGCACCGCCTCAGAGATAATATTCGGGCGGCCATAACTATCATAGTCATATTCATTGGCCACCGCCCCGGCGGGGTCGGTCATCCAGCGCACAGAGCCCTGATGGTCCGCATGATAGGACAGGCTCTCCAGCAAGGGCCCCGGCGTGGTGGCCGTGCCCGTTGCCGGGTCAAAGCGCTCCAGCAGCAGTGGCTCATCCACGCTCGCCCCATGGGTATAGCGGCTCTCAAGCCCGTAAGACCAAGCCCCCGTGCCCGCGTCCTGGGCTATGCGCAAATCCAGCACCCGGTCCTCGCCATCATAAACCATCAATAGCGCCCCATCGAGCACCGGCCGGAACTGGCTGGAATTTGTTTGCGCGCTGGCAATCAGCACCCGCCGGTGCAGCTGGTCATAATCATAGACCTCAACATCCACCGCGCCGTCGCGCACGCGGCGCAGCTTGGCCATATTGTCAAAATCAAAATTGATTACCGGCTGGCCCGCCGCCTTGGGCGTCTTGCTGGTGCGGGTGCCATCCCCGCGATAGAGATAGGTGTTGAACTGGTCCTCGATCAGCCGATTGGCCGCGTCCGAGATATGGATGCTCGACAGATGCGAGACAATCCGATTGCCCTCCCCATCAAGGCTATAGCTCTCATTTTGCGCCGGATCCGCCGGCACATCCACCGCCGGTAAGCGGCTTGCTGCCATCTTTCGGGCGCAGACGTCCCGCCCACCAATTATAGAATTTGCGAGCATGGTCACGATTGATTTTATCCATCGGTATATCGCCAACAATGCGGATGAAATTATTGACCGCACGAAGTTTCACCTTCTTCCAGGACCGGCATTGCGATTCTGATTTTCCAATCTGCTCGCTAATCGCAATCTCGGCGCAATATATCTCCAGAGCTTGCGAAATTTTTATTTCTGGCGGCGGAACCGTACCCAGAACCGCATCGGCCTCCTCCTTGGCAGGACCACAATTTTCGGGGATGGATTTAAGGCGTTCAATTATGTCAGCCACATCATCCACGGCCGCCAGATCATGAATAGGTGTATAGATAAAGCCTTTGGCCATGGCACGATGGCGCGCCGCCTTATAGGCCCGCATCGCTTTTCTGGTTTGCACCGTAGCGGCGTGCGATCTTTGCAAGCCCGAAGAAGTCGCGGCTATGCTCTGCCAGAACTGCTCGTCCGCTTCGGCCAAAGCATCGCGGCGCACGCGCGCCACTTCCAGAGATTGCGTTTTAAGCGCCTGGCTTATAAGCCCCCGGCGGTCGAAGTCCGCATAATCGCGTGGAACGCGCCTGACATAATACCAACGCTGACCACGCCGCTTGAGATACTGATTGAGATCCCGCATCACCCCCATAATGTAGCTCCTTTTGTAGTACAATTTGTAGTACAAAATCGGCAGAAATTACCGGCCGGTGTGATGTTCCGGGTGATAAATTAAGTAATTTCAATGACTTGCACTCCTGATTCCGGAGTGACTTGGTGCGGCCGAGAAGACTCGAACTTCCACGGGAGTTACCCCACAGCGACCTCAACGCTGCGCGTCTACCAATTCCGCCACGGCCGCTTACCATTAGCTTGAATTTGTCCGCCCCTTTGAGGCGCACAAGGCAGGTAGGGGCGTGGGGTAGCAAAACCAGCCCTGCCTGTGAAGCGTTTTTTTGCTTTTTCCCCTGTCCTCACTAGGCTAAGCCCTTGGGCCATGACCAATAACGAAAACCCCCTATGGGCGGCGCGCCCGGTCGCATGGGCCGTTAGCGAGGGCCTTGTGCCCTATCCGGCTGCTGTCGCCTTTATGGAGCAGCACATCGGGGCGATTTTGGCTGGCGAGGCACCGGAAATGGTGTGGCTGCTGGAGCACCCGCCCCTTTACACCGCCGGCACCAGCGCCAGATCGGAGGATTTGCGCGAGACCGAGCGCTTCCCCGTCTTCCCTTCAGCCCGGGGCGGGCAATATACCTATCACGGGCCGGGGCAATTGGTGGCCTATGTGATGCTGGATTTGAACCGCCGCAAACGCGATATACGCCAATATGTGCAGGCTCTGGAGTACTGGATCATTGGCGCCCTTGGCGAATTTAATATTAAGGGCGAAATTCGCCAAGGACGGGTCGGGGTCTGGGTTGAACGCGAAGCACAAAGCTCTTCGCGCGAAGACAAAATCGCCGCCATTGGCGTGCGCCTGCGCAAATGGGTGACCTATCACGGTATATCCTTGAATGTGGAGCCGGATTTATCGCATTTTTCCGGCATTGTCCCCTGCGGTATTGACCAGCCCGACCTTGGCGTAACCTCTCTCGTCGATCTTGGCCTGCCCGTGGGCATGAATGAAGCCGAACAGGCCTTGCGGCAAAGTTTTGAGGAGGTTTTCGGTCCTGTGACCATGGCCCCTGCACCTAAATTTGCATCAGAATAAATACCGGAAAATTCAGGAGAAGTCTAAAACCCCCTTACTCCCTACCCCCTATTCGCTATTCGCTAATTTTACCGCTTCTTCTCATCGGCATAAGGATTATCCTGCTTTTTCATTTGCAGGCGAATCGGCACCGCCGGAATGTCAAAGGCCTCGCGCAAGCCATTGATCAAATAGCGCCGATAGCTTTCGGGCAAGTCATCCGCACGCTGACAATGAGCAACAAAAGTTGGTGGGCGGGTTTTGGTTTGCGCAATATATTTAATGCGAATACGCCGCCCGGCCACTGCTGGGGGCGGATGTTTTTCCTGTGCCATCTTCATCCACTGATTGAGGTCAGCGGTTTTTACCCGTGCATTCCAGTCCATATAAACATCGGTGATGGCGGGCATGATCTTTTCAACCCCGCGACCGGTTAACGCTGATATCTGAATGATGGGAATGCCCGGCGCTTGCGGCAGCAGGCGCTCCACCTTCTCGCGCAAATGCCGAAACGCCTGATCCTTGTCTTTGATGAGATCCCATTTATTGGCGAGAATAACCAGCGCCCGCCCCTCGCGTAAGGCCAGATCGGCAATTTGCAAATCCTGCTTTTCCATAGGGTTTTCAGCGTCAATCATCAGCGCGACAATCTCGGCAAAACGAATGGCCCGCACAGAATCAGAAACCGACAGCTTTTCCAGCTTTTCCTGGATGCGCGCTCTTTTGCGCAGGCCCGCCGTGTCAAACAGTTTCACCGGCCAGACCCGGTCACGGGTCTTGTCCTGCCATGACCATTCAACGGCGATAGAATCGCGGGTGATACCGGCTTCCGGCCCGGTCAAAAGCCGTTGCTCCCCGAGCAGATGGTTTATCAAGGTTGACTTGCCGGCATTGGGTCGCCCGACGACCGCAATGCGCAAGGGTTTTAGGGGGTCATCCCATTCCAGACTTTCATCCGCCTCCACTTCTCCCTGATAGGCATCATGGAAGGGCCGAATGGCCTGATAGAGATCAGCCATGCCCTCCCCATGCTCGCCAGAGGTCGGGATCGGATCCCCAAGGCCAAGGCCATAGGCATCCCACATGGCCTCGGAGCCTTGCATTCCTTCCATCTTATTGGCGAGGACCAGCACCGGCTTGCCGCTTTCGCGCAGCATTGCCCCGAAATGATGATCATCAGGGGTCAGCCCGCTGCGCACATCAATCAGGAACAGGCATAAATCCGCTTCTTCAATGGCGCGCTCGGTCTGTTGGCGCATCCGCCCCTCAAGCGCCTCTTCCGGGGCGTCTTCAAGGCCAGCGGTATCAATAATGCGAAATTTCAAATCCCCGAGGCGGGCATCCCCCTCGCGGCGATCCCGGGTCACCCCCGGCTGGTCGTCGACCAGCGCCAGACGCTTGCCAACCAGACGGTTGAAAAGTGTGGATTTTCCGACATTGGGTCGGCCAATAATAGCGACGGTAAAAGGCATGGGGGTGCTTGTTGCGCCCTTGAGGGCCAAGGTCAAGTCTGACTTGTCTCAAGTTAAGCCTGTCGAAGCCTATCTGAAGGCAAACAGCTTGCCCTTGCTATCGAGGACAAAGACCGTTTCCGAGGCCACCACGGGGATTGTCATAGAGCCTTTGCCCACTTTACGCTTGCTGACGGCTTCGCCATTTTGTGGCGAGACAGCCAGCAATGTGCCATTGGTGGAAACCAGCAAAATCTGGCCACCGGCGACAACAGGGCCGGACCATGAGATGCGGTTCTTGCGCTTTTTCTCATTTTCATAGCGCGGTAATTGCTGCTTCCATATTACGGCTCCGTCCTCACGGTTGAGCGATACAAGAATATTCTCTGTGGTCAGCACAAATATATAATTGCCGGCGACCCAAGGGGTTTGCAGCGTGCCGAGAGAAATTTCCCAAACGGCCTCTCCGGTGCGCAAATCAATGGCCCGCATTTCGCCTGCATGGCTGGCAGCAAAAACCAGCCCGCGGTCAATCACCGGCGACCCGGCAATATCGGAAAGATTGGAAAGTGCATTGCGCCGTGAAGAGCGCCCGAGTGTGTCGGTCCATAATTCGCGACCATTTTCGACCCGAAGGGCCGTAATCTGGCCAGAAGAAAAGGGCGCAATCACAACCTCCCCATCCGCCGCTGCCGATGTCGGCGCAAGGAAGCGCGCGGATTCTTCAAAAGACTGATAATTCCATTCCTCTGCGCCGTCTTCCTGATTATAGGCGACAAATTCATTGGTATTGGTCAACACAAAAACCTTGCCCTCATAGGCGGTTGGCGCAGCGCGCACAGGGGCAGGTGTATCGACCTGCCACAAGATTTCACCGGTTTTGACATCAAGGGCTGCCACAAAACCAAAACCGGAAGCCACAAAAACCTTGCCCCCGTCATAGGCCACACCACCACCAAAACCGAGATCCCGTGCTTTCACATTAGGCGAGAAAAATTTCCAGAAGGATTTCTTTTCCCTGACCTTGGGCGTCAACACGGTGCGCCATTGGCGCTTGCCGCTCTGCACATCAAAAGCGGAAATACGCGCTTCGGTATCAATCGTAAACACCATGCCTTCGGCAACCACAGGCGGCGAGATGAGCGGCGAGCGCTTTGGCGAACCACTACCCACATCCGCGCTCCATGCCTTACGCAAATCCGGTGAAGCGCCCAAATGATGCATGGTATGGTCCGGATCGCCGCCGGGTTGCGGCCAGTCGGCATTGATATAGGGCGGCGGTAATTGAACCCGCAAATCAGCAAAACGCGGGTCCGGCTTTAACGCCTCATCAACGGCCAATACAGGTATGCGCTTGGCCTGTTCTTCAGCATTTTTTTCAATTTCTTTTTCCTCGCCACCGCGATCGAAAACCTTCATCGGATTGGGAATGGAAGAGCAGCCAACGGCGAGGAAGGCAAGAAGAGTGAAACTGGCGATTTTGGAAAGATGTCCCTGAACCCGGCGCTGCATACTGTCTTAATCCTTACCCATAATTTTTTTGAACTTGCAAACCATGAAATGTCCCCATGCGAAGGCGACCCCATAGCAGACTATACAAGGTTAATTCCCGCTTGTCCCGTTTTCCTCACCCCCTGCCCCCGAGGGCTCCCCGGAAGGGGTTCCGGAGGCTTCAGAGGCTTCGGCCTCATCTGGCCCGGCGCCTTCCCCGGCCCCGCCGTCTGGCGCAGCATCAAATATATCCAGCAATAATCCATCATTGCGGGTCCGGTCAAAATCAACCGTCACACCGCTGGAGCCCAATTTGGCCAGTGCGGCAAATTCCCGCGCTCTCTGTTTAACGCCCATAAGCGCATTCGGGTCCGATTGCAGGCTGGTAAAAATATTGCTGGCAGCGCCATAATCCCCGGCTTCCAGCGCCGCAATGCCCATAACTTCGCGGGCCCCGGCCCCAAGGGCCGTTGGCTCATCTTCCAGACCATCAAGAATTTGAACCACACGATCGCGGCCATCCTCCAGCGCCAATTGCGCAGCCTTCAGACGACTGAATCTGGCAAAACGATCTGGAATCCCGGGCTTTTCGGCCGCCTGCAAATATAGGCCAATCGCCTTTTCGCGATCGCCCATTTCTGCATAGGTCATAGCAACCCTTACCGCCGCCAGCGCGCTGTAACCATCCGAGCCCGTATTGGCAATCTGGGTGAACTCACTCATCCCGGCCATGGGGTTTTCAGCCGCGATCTTCTCGGCAGCCTGAAACATTTCGGCCCCCTTGGCCGCAGTACTGGCTTTATTGGCCTGATAAATCTGCCATGACGCAACCCCGACCACCAGCGCAACGGCACCGCCAATCAGCCAAGGCAATTGCTTGCGAAAATTCTCGATTTGTTTTTCTTCTTCGACATCGCGTTCCAATTCCCGGATTAGCGCATCGCCATCATTCATTGCCATGAATTCTGCCCTTCAAGCTTCTGGATCCTTTCGGTTTTGATGCCAATCAAAACCGGGCTCTCAAACCTTTGTTTTGACGCGCTCCCGAACAGACAACCAATATCCACCCATCCCGAAAACGCTCTATAGAATTGACGGCGTTTGTAGCCATCTTTCGCCCCTCGTGCAATCAGGCAAAGTCCAATCTGTCAAAAGGGGTCAGATTTGTGCCAGTAGCGACAATTTAAACCTGTTTTACAGCCTTTCTGGACAGGCTATAGACTTCGGCCCTGCCGGGAAAGCGCCGCTCACGCACCTCATTGGCATAAAGCGCCACCGCCTCGGCAATCGCCGCCCGCATATCGCCATAGCGTTTGACAAATTTCGGGGTCCAGTCAAACAGGCCCAACATATCCTGCGTCACCAATATCTGCCCGTCACAGCGCGAAGACGCCCCAATACCTATGGTCGGCACAGAAACTTCCCTTGTGATAATCTCGGCCAATTCCTCATCGACCCCCTCGATGACAAGGGCAAAAGCCCCGGCATCGGCGCTTGCTTGCGCCTCTTTGCGCACCTGCTCCCACTCTTCTTGCGTGCGCCCTTTGGCCTTCATCCCGCCCATGGCGTTTACCGCCTGTGGCCGCAGACCCACATGGCCCATTACCGGAATCCCCCGCTCCACCAGCATGGCAATCGTATCGGCCACATAAACACCGCTTTCCAGCTTGACCGCAGGCGCACCGGTTTCTTTTAGAATTCTGCTAGCATTTTCAAAGGCCTGTTCCGGGTTCTTTTCATAGGACCCAAAGGGCATATCGACCACAACCAGAGCCTTTCTGGCCCCGCGCATTACCGCCTGCCCATGCAGAATCATCATCTCCATGGTCACACCAACCGTGCTGGGCAGGCCATGCACCACCATGCCGACAGAATCGCCGACCAATAAAATATCACAATGGGGGTCGAGAATTTCCGCCATGGGAGCATCATAAGCGGTGAGCGCGACAATCGGCTCGCCACCCTTGGCAGCGCGGATATTGGCCGTCGTGATTTGTTTTTGAACGCTATGTTTTGACATGGCTATGGGGTCCGATGGGCTGTTTGCTTTATCCCCAACCTATCCCCGCCAAGGCCTTATTGCAACGCACAATAAAGCGAGCCTGATCCGCCAGAAACTCAGCCCTTTTTTGGCCTGCGACGGAAATAGCGCCCGGAGCGGATACGGAAATAGACCATGGTCAGGCCGGAAAGGGCAAATATCAGCCCGGCAGCGGCAAAGCCCCGCAGCCACCATGAATTGAAATTCGTCCGCTCATCATAATCCATAATGTGCAGCATCCAGAAGAAATCGAAAATCCGCCACATATCATTGCGCCGCGAGAGAATATCCCCGGTTTGCGGGTCAATATAGAGCCGCGTATGGCGCGAATCATCAAATTGCGCCAGCCATACTGGCGGATCACGACGAAATTCCTGCTCGGTTTCCAAAAGATAGGTAACAGATTGCAATTCACCTTCGCCGGTAAAATCGGCCAAGGCACTTTGGCGAATAATTTCCTCATCGAGAGATTCAACCGGCTTACCGGTCAACGCGTCAAAAACCTCGCGGTCATCTTCGCCATATTCCACGATATATTGCAGTCCGGCCGGGCGGTGGGACAGGGTAATGATTTTGGCCCCGTCCCGCGCTGCCAGCACATCAGCCAATGGCACAATATCCGTCTCGGCGCTAATGGCTGGCGGCTCAATATCTGCGCTGGCATTCTCACCGCGCACATCCTTGATGTGAAACCAGCTCATAATTACCCCGCTGGCCATCCATAAAAGAACCTGAATACCGAGGATAAGCCCGGCCCAGAGATGAATATCGGAAATGAGTTTTTTGAATTTCATCAGTCAGTAAAAGCCCTGAGGAAAATAAAATTTTATATTTACAGTTTTACACTGGGGCGCATTGATACACGAGCCTGCCAATCCTGCAAATGCTGATGTTCCTCCCCCGGGGCAACCTTGATCCAGCGACAGGCATCAAGAATGGTAATCGCCCAGATATCAGCCAGCGAAAAATTATCCCCCACCACAAATTCACCCTTTTCAAGCTGGAGATCGAGATCGCCAAGAAAGTCCTGTAATCGCGCAAAGCCGCGCTCGGCCAGTTCCGGCACTTGCGGAAAATTACGCACCCCCGGCAAGGCCCGGTCTTTCATTTGCGGTACGGTATTGCGAAACGCCTCGGCAAAGGCAAGCGTGCCATGAAAATCGATTTTTGCTGTCCATGACGCGACCAGACCTTTTTCTGTTGGCGTTTTACCCAGCAAAGAGGGATTGGGGGCAATTTCTTCTGCCCATAAGGCAATGCCCCAATTTTCAAACAACACGGTGCCGTCTTCCAGCTTCAGGGCCGGCACGGTGGCGTTGGGATTGATCGCCCGAAATTCTTTAGAAAGCTGCGCCCCGGTCATCAGGTCTATTTCCTGTGTTTCATGGGCGATGTTTTTTTCTTGCAAAACAATGCGCGCCCGGCGCGGACTTGGGGCAACGGCGTAGTCGTAAAAAACAATAGTCATAACAATCCTTTGAAATATTTTTAAGAGAGAGAGAGAATAGCCCCCTGATTGGGCGCTATGGAGCCAGTGCGAACTTTTTCATAAAGCGCGGCGGTTTCGCCATCGACAATGTCGAGCCAGCCATCGGATTGGCGGGCAAATTCACTACTAAAAGCGAGCATGTCTTTCAGGAAAGCCCCATCGGTTTCCGGCTGGCGCTTGGCCGCATGGCTTGGCAGGAAGAAAAAGAAACTGCGCTCCTTGATGATACCATCAACTGCAAAGACTTTATCCGCATGGGTCGCGCCCACCCGTGCCTCACGCAGCATATTATCCCCCAAATGCCGGTGCAGTTTTGCGGACAGCCCGCCATTGCCCGCCATATCCACAATGATTGTCGGGGCTTGGGTTATTTTCTCCAGATCATCATAGGACAAAACCTGATGATAAAAGCCGATCTTCTCGGTCGCTTCCCTATTGCCCGGAGAGGTCAGGCCAATAACTTTCAAATCGCTTTTATTCTTGGCAAGAAATGCAAGCCCAAGAGCGGTTTTCGATGAAGCACTGGTCAAAACAATTTGTGCTGCCTGTCCCCGCCCCTCTGTTTGCAGCCAGTCAAAAATACCAAACGCCGTGCCCACCAGCGGAAACAATAGCGACTGGCGATCCCCATAGGATCTGTCTTCCATTTCCTCTTTGGCCACCCGTCTATAATTATTATAAATCCCCGGCAAAGCCGCACGATGCTCCGCGCTGTCCATAAAGCGATGGGGTTTCACCGATCCGGGCTGCACGATCCAATGGCTGGCCATGGGCCAATAACCAAAAACGCTTTCACCAATTTCAAGCCCGCTATCATTTTCCGCTTCGACCTCCCCATAGCCCCAGACCGGAATAAGCCCATGTGTATTGCGATCGCCAGCGGGCGGAAAAAATTTCCAATAGCCAAGGCTTTCGCCTGCCAAGGCATAGGAAATATTATTGGCTGTAAACGCCACCCGGCCAATGCGGATCAGCGCCTCACCCTTTTGCAACTGGGGCAATGGTGTTTTTACCACGCGCAAATCGGAAAAATCATTTTTATTGACAAGATATTGGGTGGTTTCGGACATATATTACCTGTAAGGGGGGCTGAAAATAGTTTTTTGGCTTGGTTGCGCTTTATAGGCTGCGGCCGAAACCCTTCAAAAGTCAACAAGGCAAGGCAGTTGCAAAAATGCAAAACTTTGAACCCCCCGCCCCCACCTTATCTGCTTCCATTAACTGGACCCCGATCGGGGCGCCCTATGACGAGGCGGCTAATGGACAAGCCGACCTTGAAGCCGCCTTTGCCCGCGCCCGCAAAAACGGCAAAACCATTCTGCTCAATCTCGGCGGAAATTGGTGCCCCGATGCGCAAGCCTTGGCGGGAATGCTGGAAATCCCGGAATTGCATAATTGGCTTGATGAAAATTACGAGCATGTAAAAATCGATATTGGCGATTATGATCGCAACATGAATATCCCCGCCCGTTTCG
>JALSJA010000228.1 GCA_026989615.1 Parvularculaceae bacterium
CCGGCGAGCCGGTAAAGGATAATAGTTTCAACCGATCATCCACCGTAAACAAATCCGCCCCGTCGCGGGATGCCGGCAGGATAGAAAACGCCCCTTCCGGCAAATCGGTCTCGGCCATGATCTCGCCAATGATGAGCGCCCCCAAAGGCGTTCGCGAAGCAGGCTTCATGACGAAAGGACAGCCCACCGCCAAAGCCGGCGCGATTTTATGGGCAGCAAGGTTCAGCGGGAAATTAAACGGCGCAATGAACGAGCATGGCCCGATTGGCACCCGCTTCCACATGCCGCGATAGCCTTTGGCCCGGGGGGAAATATCCAGAGTTTGCAATTCCCCGCGCAGGCGCACAGCTTCTTCGGCGGCAATGCGAAATGTATCGATGAGCCGCGTTACTTCGCCTTCTGCGTCGCGAATCGGTTTGCCCGCCTCGATACAAAGCGCCATGGCCATTTCATCAAAGCGCTCGGTAAAGCGCGCCACACAATGGTCAAGCACAGCCTTGCGCTCATAGGCGGCCATTTTAGCAAAAGGCTCTACCGCTTTGACACTGGCGGCGATGCCTGAATCAATTGCCTTTTCATCGGCCAGCGCCGTGCGGGTCGCAATCTCGCCGGTATATTTATCGGTGACCGCCAAATCCTCATTGGCATAGACCGCTTTATTGGCAAGATAATAGGGATAGGCTTTTTTCAACACGCTCACGGCAAGAGCTCCTCTGGCTGGCGCCCGGGCAGAAAACTTTTTGCCCCCAAAAACTTTTGACAGAAATTTATTCCCCATAACGCGACTCTATTTCGGCTGTTTGAACAAGCGGCTGAGGAATTTCCTTGGCGGGGTATCATCCCCCGCTTCTATCGGTGCATCAACCCCGGACGCGCCATCCAGACGAATTGCAGCGCTCAGCTTTTTAATATCCTTGTTCAAAATACGATCATTATCGGAATAATCCACCGGCACTTCAACCAAATGCACCCCCGGTGCGTTCAGACAATGCTCCAGCATGGTCCCAAGTTTGGCCGTGTCTTCCACCCGATAGCCCATGGCGCCATAGCTTTCGGCATATTTGATAAAGTCCGGATTGCCATATTGCAGGCCCCAATCATCAAAACCCATATTGGCCTGTTTCCAGCGGATCATGCCATAGGAATTATCATTGAGGATGACCACCGTGATATTCATTTTCAACCGCACCGCTGTTTCCAGCTCTTGCGAATTCATCATGAAACCACCATCACCGCAAATCGCCATCACCTTGCGATCGGGATAGACGAGATGCGCCGCCATGGCCGAAGGCAGCCCGGCCCCCATGGTCGCAAGCGCATTATCCAGCAATACCGTATTGGGCTTATAGGCACGATAATTGCGCGCAAACCAGATTTTATAAACCCCGTTATCCAGACAGATAATACCATCATCGGGCATGACTTTACGCACTTCCGCCACCATGCGCTGGGGATAGACCGGAAAGCGCGGATCATCGGCCCCTTCGAGAATATTGGCGTCATGCTTTTCTTTCACCCGCATCATGGCGGAAAAATTCCAGTGCGATTGCTTTTTCAACACCGTATCCATCTGCCAGATGGCATTGGCAATATCGCCAATCACTTCAATTTGCGGGAAATAAACCGGATCCACCTCTGCCGAACGGAAAGAAACATGGATAACTTCCGCCCCTCCGGGCTTCATAAAAAATGGCGGCTTTTCAATCACATCATGTCCGACATTGATGATGAGATCCGATGCTTCAATCGCCCGATGCACAAAATCCCCCGCCGACAGGGCGGCATTGCCCAGAAACAAATCATGGCGCTCGTCAATCACGCCCTTGCCAAGCTGGGTGGTTACAAAAGGAATGCCGGAATTATTGACCAGCCGCGTCAGCATTTTCGAACATAATTTCCGATTGGCCCCGGCGCCAATAACGATAATCGGTGCTTTGGCCTGCTCAATCTTTTGCACGGCTGCACGAATGGCTTTTTCTTCGGGAATAGCCCGCCGGGCCATGGATGCCTTCATGGGGCGCTCATGGCTATGCTCTTCGGCAATATCTTCGGGAAATTCCAAATGCACCGCGCCCGGCTTTTCTTCTTCGGCCAAACGAAAAGCCTCGCGCACTTTGGACGGAATATTATCGGCCGCAACAATCTGATGGGTATATTTGGTAATCGGTCCCATCATGTCGACCACATCAAGAATTTGAAACCGTCCCTGTTTGGATTTTTTCACCGGCTTTTGCCCGGTGACCATCATCATCGGCATGCCGCCCAATTGGGCATAGGCGGCGGCGGTAACAAAATTGGTCGCCCCCGGCCCCAATGTGGAAAGGCACACCCCGGCCTTGCCGGTAAAGCGCCCATAGGTGGCGGCCATAAATCCCGCCGCCTGTTCATGGCGGGTCAGGATCAGCTTTATTTTTTTTGACCGCGACAGGCTGTCAAGAAAATCGAGATTTTCCTCCCCCGGAATGCCGAAAATATATTCAACGCCTTCTTCTTCCAGCGCTTCAATAAACAGATCAGATGCTTTGGTCACGGGCCTAGCCCCCCCTCTTATTTTCTATTGTTTTAGTCACTCTACTCTCTGCCCCCAGCATAGGCGGACGGGCAGGATTTGTCATCCCTGTCGCGAATTATTCGCAAAAAAGGTCGAAAAACCACGCCCACCTCTGGCCTTCCTGCATCATGCGGTATAGGGAGGTATTTTGGTCCCAAGAGCAACTCTTCGCGCGAGATACCCCATGGAAACCCCTGATCAAAGACTGGACCGGCAATTTCGTGAACGCCTTTCTTCCGGTGATTTGCCGGCACAGAACCATGGCCTCCGCGCTGCCAATATTGGCATTTCCAAGCACCAGCTTTTCCATATTTTTGAAACCCAGCTCATGTCCCGCCATCTCGATTATATGGCCCGGCGGCTGGGGCGGGAAAAACGCGGCTTTTATTCCATCGGCTCGGCCGGCCATGAGGGCAATGCCTGTGTCGCCCACGCCTTGCGCGTCACCGATATGGCATTTTTGCATTACCGCTCGGGGGGGTTCTTAATTGAGCGCCAGCGCCAGCTGGAAGGGGCAACCCCGCTTTGGGATATGGCGCTTTCTTTTGTTGCCTCCAGCGAAGACCCGGTCTCTGGCGGTCGCCATAAAGTGCTTGGCTCTTTGCAAGCGCAAGTGCCCCCACAAACATCAACCATTGCCTCGCATTTGCCAAAAGCCATGGGCGCGGCTTTTTCCATTCCGCTCGCCAAGCGCCTTGGCAAAAGAGACAGCGCCATGCCCCATGATGCGGTGGTCATCGCCAGTTTCGGCGATGCTTCGGCCAATCATTCAACCGCTGTCGGTGCCATCAATGCCGCTGCCAATACGGCCTTTCGCCATCACCCCCTGCCGCTTATTTTCCTGTGCGAGGATAATGGTATCGGCATTTCCGTGCCAACCCCGACCGGCTGGATTAAAGCCAATTACGAGACCCGCGCCGGCCTGAAATATGTCGCCGGGGACAGTCTTGAAATGCTTGACGCCTTGCGCGCTGCCAAAGCGGCCGAGCATATTGCCCGTCAACAGCGCCGCCCTGTCTTTTTGCACCTGTCCACCATTCGCCTTATGGGCCATGCCGGCTCCGACCATGAGCTGTCCTATCGATCCCGCGAAGCCATAGAAGCCACCGAGCGCGAAGACCCATTGTTGAAGTCAGCCCGCACCCTGATTGAGGAAAGCGTTTGTTCCGCAGAAGATATTTTGGCCTTTGATGCGCAGATCAAGGCCCGCATCACCCGCATTGCCGAGCAGGCCTGCACCCGCCCCAAACTGGAAACAGCCGAAGCGGTAATGCGCGCCATTACCCCCGAGCCCGCGACCAGAAAACGGAAACTTGACCTTATGGCGCGGGAAGCTTTTCTCAAAAAAGAAAAGCGCGCTCTGGAAGCCCCGCAACATATGTCGCGGCTAATCTCCCTGGCGCTGGCCGATATTCTCACCAGCGACAAGGACACGCTTTTATTTGGCGAGGACAATGCCAAAAAGGGCGGCGTCTATGGGGCAACCACCAAGGTACAGGAAAAAATCGGCCCGGCGCGGGTATTTGATACGATATTGGACGAGCAATCCATTCTCGGCCTTGCCATCGGCATGGCACAAAACGGCTTTCTACCCTTCCCGGAAATCCAGTTCCTTGCCTATGTCCATAATGCCGAGGACCAGATACGCGGCGAAGCGGCAACGCTTTCCTTTTTCTCTGATGGCAAGCTCGCCAATCCCATGGTCATTCGCATTGCCGGCCTTGGCTATCAGCGCGGCTTTGGCGGACATTTCCACAATGACAATTCCATCGCCGTTTT
This sequence comes from Parvularculaceae bacterium, assembly GCA_026989615.1. Classification (GTDB taxonomy): domain Bacteria; phylum Pseudomonadota; class Alphaproteobacteria; order Caulobacterales; family Parvularculaceae; genus S012-90. The sequence continues at coordinate 4,331 of JALSJA010000228.1, forward strand.
CCGGGATATTCCCGGTATTATTTTAGCAGTGCCATCGCGCGGGGATGATGCGGTCAAAATGCTGCGCGAATGCTATCGCCTTGCGGCGGAGGAGCGTCGGGTGGTAATTTTTCTCGAACCGATTGCCCTTTACGGGGTGAAGGATTTGCACGAGGAAGGCGACGGGAAGATGAGTTTTGTCTATCCGCCCGCTTCCGAGATTATCGCCCAAGGCAAAATCGGCATTGATGGCGATGGCGGCGATGTGGCGATTATTAGCTATGGCAATGGCGCCTTTCTGTCGCGCAAAGCCATCAAGGTTTTAAGCGATGAACATAAAATAAAAGCGCGCCTGATTGATTTGCGCTGGCTATCACCTTTGCCCATCGCCGAAATTGTCAAAGCCATTGGCAAAACCAAATCCGTTCTCATTGTAGATGAATGTCGCAAGACCGGCTCGGTCAGCGAAGAATTATGGACCTGCTTGCAAGAAGCCGGTATTAGCCAACCCGTAAAAAGAATAACCGCAAAAGACAGCTTCATCCCCCTCGGAGCCGCTGCCTATTTTGTGCTGCCAAGCGAGGCCGATATCATCCATGCGGCCTTGGCGCTTAAAAAGGGAGACAAAAAATGACCCGGCAAAGCGCTATTGTCATCGCCCCGGGGCGGGGCACTTATGGCAAGCCGGAGCTTGGCTATCTGGCCCGCTATCACGGCGATAAACAAAGCTTTTTCGCGCAAATTGATGATTTCCGCCGGGCCCATGGCCGCACCCCGATTCTCGAATTGGACAGCGCAAAAAATTATACCGCTTCGCGCCATGCCAGTAGTGAAAATGCTTCCGCGCTGATTTATGCCTGCGCTCTGGCCGACTTTATGGATATTGATCAGAGCCGGTATGAGATTGTCGCGGTGACCGGCAATTCCCTTGGCTGGTATCTGGCTTTGGCTGCTGCGGGCGCCTTGTCTCCCGAAAATGCTATACAGCTCGTCGATACAATGGGGGCCTTGATGGAAGAACACGGGGTCGGCGGGCAATTGGTCTATCCCGTCACCAATGCTGATTGGCAACCCGATGCAGATCGGGCGACATTTGTGCAACAGGCGCTTACCGCTGCCCAAAAAAACGGCGCGGCTTTTAACAGTATCCATCTTGGCGGCATGGCTATTCTGGCCGGCGACGAGGCGGGGCTTGCGGCCTTGGAACAAAGCCTGCCCCCCGCCGATGAGCGTTTTCCCTTTCGCCTTGCCCGCCATTCAGCTTTTCACACGCCATTGCTTGCCGGGGTAAGCCAGATGGCCGTCGAGGCTTTGCCGCCTTCGCTATTTGCCAAACCGTCTCTACCATTGATTGATGGGCGCGGGGAGATATGGCAGTCAGGCTTTTGCGATCTTGAAAATTTGCATGCTTACACGCTGACACGACAAATTACCGAGACCTATAATTTTACCGCTTGCGTTGAAATTGGCTTGAAAGAATTTGCGCCGGACAGGCTGATTATTCTGGGCCCCGGCACCAGCATGGGCCCGCCAGTGGCGCAAATACTCATCGCCAATCAATGGCTGGATATGCGCTGCAAGGCCGATTTTATTGCCCGGCAAAAACAGGACCCTTTCGTACTGGCTATGGGGATAGACGATCAACGCCGACGGGTTGTGAAATAAAACCCTATTCGCCAACCAGTTCCTTGACCAGATATTGGCCGCCAGCGCCCAGCTTCTCATGCAGCCATGGCAGGGCAGCGCGGGCTTCATCGGCCAGAACATAAGGCGGGTTGATAATCAGAAGGCCTGCCGCCGTCATGCCACGTATAGCACCATCTTCGGCAATACCCTGCTCGATACGCAATAATTTTTTAATACCGGAGCGTTGATAGCGACGGATCATTTTTTCTGTGCGCTCGCGATCAATCACCGGATACCAGATGATAAAACTGGCTTGCGGGGCCCGTTTCCAAGCCGCCAACATGGCGCCGGGCACATCGTCATAATCGGTTTTTATTTCGTAAGACGGGTCCACCAATGTCAGCGGGCGCATGCCCTCATAAGGCCCCCGCGGTGGCACCATGCGACGCAAACCCTTTAGACCATCATCATGGAAGGCAAGAATTTTATCATTGCCACGAAAGCCCTGCTTTAAGGTCTTGATCTCGGTGGAATGCAGTTCAAACAAAACCGCCCTGTCCTGAACCCGCAATGATCGGCGAATGAAAAAAGGAGAGCCGGGATAACGCGACAGGCTATCACCCTTTTGCACGTTTTGCACAATTTCCGCCCAAGGCTTCAACATATCCGGCATATCATCGGCAAAAGGCCAAAGCCGTCCTATTCCCTTTTCAAATTCGCCTGTTTTTTTGGCATAATCATGAGCCAGATCATAAATACCACCGCCGGCATGGGTATCCACAAACAGCACCGGACTTTTCTTTTGCTGCAAATAGCGCGCAACTGCCATAAAGACCGAATGCTTTAGCACGTCAGCAAAATTGCCCGCATGATAGCCATGGCGATAAGAAAGCATTTTATAAAGGTTCCAAGCGGTTAAACCGGCACTTAGCCCTTGGGTCCGGATGCTTTTACGGCATCCGATACATGGGCCTCAAATATTTTGAAATTCTCCCGGAACATGGCGGCCAGTTTTCTGGCTTGACGGTCATAGGCTGCGCCATCTTCCCAAGTATCGCGGGGGGTCAAAATTTTACTGATAACCCCTTGCGCTTCGACCGGCACATCAAAACCGAAATTCTCGTCAACCCGAAATTCTGCTTCCAGCAAAGAGCCGTCAAGCGCAGCATTGAGCAAGGAGCGCGTCACCCGGATCGGCATGCGCTCGCCAGTGCCATAAGGCCCACCGGTCCAGCCCGTATTGACCAGCCAGCAGGCAACATCATGCTCTTCAATCAATTTACCGAGCAAATCACCATACACAGAAGGATGGCGCGACATGAAAGGCGCTCCAAAACAGGTGGAGAAAGTCGCTTGCGGCTCATTGCCAAGACCCTTTTCCGTGCCCGCCACTTTGGCCGTATAGCCGGACAGAAAATGATACATGGCCTGCGCCGAGGTCAGCCTTGCAATTGGCGGCATCACCCCGAAGGCATCTGCCGTCAACAGGATAATATTTTTAGGATGCCCGGCAACGCCGCTCAGACGCGCATTGGGAATATAGTGGATGGGATAAGCCCCGCGAGAATTTTCCGCCAGCGAGCCATCATCCAGATCCAGCACCCGGGTTTTCGGATCCATCACCACATTTTCCAATACGGTGGCAAATTTTTGCGTGGTGGCAAAAATTTCCGGCTCGGCCTTTTGCGACAGGCGAATCATTTTGGCATAGCACCCGCCTTCAAAATTGAACAAACCGTCGGGCGACCAGCCATGCTCATCATCACCAACAAGCTCACGATTGGGGTCTGCCGACAAGGTTGTTTTGCCGGTGCCGGAAAGCCCGAAGAAAATCGCGCTATCTTCTTCCTTGCCGACATTGACCGAGCAATGCATGGGCATAATGCCTTTGGCTGGCAGATAATAATTCAAGGCACTGAAAACAGATTTCTTGGTCTCGCCCGCATAAGACGTTCCGGCAATCAGAATAATCCGGCGGTCAAAATCAACCGCAATCACGGTTTCGCTGCGACAACCATGTTTTGCAGGGTCGGCAAGAAAACCCGGCAGATTGACGATGGTAAAGCCCGGCTTGAATACTGCCAATTCCTCTGCGCTCGGGCGGCGCAATAGATGGCGAATAAACAAACCATGCCAGGCCAGCTCTGTAACCACACGGACACTGATGCGATAGCGCTCATCGGCTCCGCCAAACAAATCATTGCAGTAAAGCTCCTTGCCCTTGGCATAGGCAATCATATCCGCATAAAGCGCGTCGAAATGCTCCGGGCTGATGGCGGCGGCATTATCCCACCAGATTGTATCTTCGGAGACAGCCCGCTTGACGATAAATTTGTCCTGCGCCGAGCGTCCGGTATGTTTGCCGGTTTTGACCACCAAGGGCCCACCTTTGGCAATTTCACCCTGCCCCTGCTCAACGGTAATCTGATAGAGCGCCTCTTCGGTAAGATTGCTATGGGTTGTGGCCGCTTCCAGAAAAGGCGCAGCATCAAGCACAGCTTCGGGCGTGTCAGATTCAAACATGGGTTTCCTCCAAGGCAGGGCAGCAGACATAGCCAAATCCGCTCCCACTCATATTCAGCCCCCGATCCGGCCGATCAATCACCCCGCACCGGCAACGATCAAAAGGGCATTTTCAATGCAGGTGTTATAGCAGCCCATATCACCGGGAAAAGCCCGAACAGATAGAAAATGCGACTATTTTTCAACCGGCTCCAAGCCCTGCGGTCAGTCGCCTAATTCGCACCCAAACGCAGGCGCGCACTGGCATCAACCAGAATAGCCGTCGACAGGCCGAATAATAACAATCCATTGGATGCGGTTGCCCCGGTCAAAATCCGCCATTGCTGCGGTGCCAGCACATCCCCATAGCCGAGGGTCGTATAGGTCGCCCCGGCAAAATACAGCGCCGCCTCCCAATCCGCCACCATATCGAGCATGAGATAAACCCCGGACCAAACCGCAATCGCCAGAGAATGCGCCACCAACAGCCAGACCGACAGCAACATCATCCACAAAATGTCATGGAGGAAGGTAAGGTGACCGCGATTATGGCGAACAATTTTCCGCAACACCATCGCCGCCACCGTTATCATCACCGCATGAATGAAAAAGGTAATCGCCATCACCCCCGCTGCAATCAATAGCTGATGCCAGATCATAGCGCTTGTTTCCTCTTAATCCTTGCGATATTCGGCGATCTATTTGGGCGCCAGAACCATGATCATTTGGCGACCTTCCAGTTTCGGCATTGCTTCAACCTTGGCAATGTCCTCGAAATCTTCCTGCACCCGCTGCAAGAGCGCCATGCCGCGTTCCTGATGCGCCATTTCCCGGCCGCGAAAGCGCAATGTCACCTTGACCTTATTGCCCTCTTCAAAAAAGCGGGTCATGGCCTTGGTCTTGGTCTGGTAATCATGATCGTCAATTTCCGGACGCATCTTGATCTCCTTGACCTCGACAATTTTCTGTTTCTTTTTGGCTTCCGCTTTTTTCTTTTGCTGCTGATATTTGAATTTGCCGTAATCAAGCAATTTGCACACTGGCGGATTGGTGTTGGGGGAGACCTCTACAAGGTCGAGACCGGCCTCTTGGGCCATCTCTATAGCCTCAGCCGTTGGAATCGGCCCGTGGCGCTCTCCTTCGGCATCAATAACCAGTACTTCCGGAATGCGTATCTGGTCGTTTATACGCGGACCACTCTGTTTGGGTGGTACGGTACTCATAGGTCTGCGTGCGATGTTAGTTTCTCCTGTGGTTGCTTCAAAACAAAGTTGGAACGAATATGCTTCGAGACGCGATGCCCTGACATATCGCCTCTTACATATAATTGGCCTTACCTTGCCAATCAATAAAACAATTTACGATGATTTTTCCGGTTTTGGCGCGCAAAATCACGCCGATTGCTGCTTTTTATCACTGGTCAGCAATCCCATGCTCGATAACATGGAAACCACAGTCTCCGGGGCCAGCGTTTCCATATCCTCGGCGGTGAAGCGAACTATCTGACGGCCATAAAGCCCCTCAACCTCCTGCTCGGCTTCCGGATGAACAATCACCACGCCGGGGCAGCCCACCGAAACCGCCAATTGCAGCTCTTCGGTAATACCCGAAACAAAGAATTTTGCCTCTTTGGCCAAGGCCGCCAATTGCGCCAGATCGGTCTTGTCGGTGAGATCCACCAGCGCCCGTGCGCCACCCCGCGGACCAATTTGCACCATGAGTTGCGAGACCTCATGGCCAAAAGCCTTCATATCCGAACCACCAATCAGCACCGGCGTCACCCCGCGTTCAACCAGAGCGCTAGCGACTTCCGCATAATATTCCGCCGGCCAGCGCCATAAATCATTCATCGCCGGTATCAGCAAGGCAAAATCCCCGGTAATGCCATACCAGGAGGGGCGCATATTGGCGGCATCCTTGCGTCCATCCAGGGCCCAACCCAGATCCGGCAGGCGCTGGGGTACTTCCAATCCGGCATCGCTCAATAATTTGCGCATGGCCGGTCCGGCAAAAGACGGCACAAAAACATGGCCCTTGTCTTTGGAGACAACACGATTTGGCCCAACCCAAGGCACCCCGCGAAAGCCGGTCAGCGCTTTTTTGATTTCCAGAGATTCCGGTGTGCCGTTCAGATCATAGGCCTTGGCATAGCCGATACGACGAAGCTGAGAGTAAAAATTTTTGCGCGATTGCTTGTCCGGAAACGGTCCCGCCGCCAGCACCCGGTCAAAAAATGGTGCGCCCTTGGCCAGCCTTCCCAATTCATGACTGGTCAACAAGTCAATCGAAGCTTCCGGATGCGCCGCACGAATGGCCGCAAAGGCAGGCTCCGCCTCAACAAATTGCGTCAGCCCGTCACCCTTTAGAACAAGAATTTTTTTATTACGCCCAATTTTCATAACGCTTTACTACCCAACCAGATTTACCCCATTCAAACACTGCTCCAGCCTATCCCTCAGGCCAGCGCCTTTTCGTAAACCGCTATTGTGCGATCTGTCATACGTTTGGTGGAAAATTCCCGCACCGCCCGCTCTCTTGCCTTGACCTCCCGCGCTACCCGCTGCTCCGGCGATAAAGATGCCAAAGCCGCTATGGCATTGGCCGCCGCCACCCCGTCAGCAGGCGGCACCAAAGCACCGGTTTCGCCATCGAGCACAGTTTCGCGCGCCCCCCCATGATTGGTAGCCACCACCAAACGTCCCATGGCCTGCGCTTCTATGGCAATCCGGCCAAAGGCCTCCGGCCGCTCCGACATGGACAACACCACATCAGCCCAGCGATAGCCCGCAGGCATGTCCTCCAAATGTCCGGCGATTGCCACCATATCTTCCAGACCATATTCGGCGATCAAATCCCGCAATGCCTGCTCATAAGCATCGCGACCTTGTGCCCCACCCACAAAAACTAACCGGAAAGTCTTCCCTTGGCGAGTCATCTCTCCCGACATTTGCAAATGTCGCGCCGCTTCAATGGCATAACGCTGCCCTTTCCACGAAGTGAGGCGTCCGGGCATCAATAAACGAAACGCGCCTTGTCCGCCAAATCTTTGAAAAACCGCATCAATTCGCGATTGCGTCAGCGTTTCGGGGTTAAAACGGGTCAGATCCGCCCCGCGATGTATCGTCACCAGATGAGCATCATCTTTCAACCGGTTAGGATAATGCTCCAGTAACACATGCTCTCTGGTGTGGTTTGAATTGGCGATAACAAAATCACCCTTGGCCATGACCCCATTATAGACCCGCTTCAAGGGAGAATTGGCCCGGTAAATCCCGTGATAGGTGGTGATATAGGGAATATGGGTGCCCCGCGCTGCCCCATAGGCGCTCCATGCCGGAGCCCGGGAGCGCACATGGATGAGATCAATTTTTTCGGCCTTGATGAGTTTTTCCAAGCGTCCCTTATTGGCCCACATGGTGAAAGGGTTTTTGGATGCTACCGGCAGATTGATATGTTCAGCCCCTAAAGCATCGAGCCTTTCCACCAAAGGCCCCCCTTCAGACACCACCAAGGCCCGGCCGCCCGCTTTTACAATCGCCGCCGCCACTTCCAGTGTTGTGCGCTCGGCCCCGCCGGTCTCCAATTCGGGAATGACCTGCAAAATGGTGCGGGCTTTCAGGGCCTCCGGGCCGGGGGTGGGAAGGTCGATTTCTGCCATATCTTCTGATTGGTCGGACCGAAAAGCGTTAAAGTCAAGAAGCGCTTGCAACAAACTCCGCCATTCTTCAATTATGTCACCATGACAGACAATGGAACAGATGGGCTGCAATTTTTGCGCCGCCCCGATAAGCCTGCCCTTGCCTTTTACCAAAGGTCAGGAAAGGGGCCCGGTTTTTTCTGGCTCGGCGGCTATGCCTCCGACATGACCGGCACCAAAGCCGAATTTTTGAACCGCTTTGCCATGGCACAAGATCGCGCCTTTACAAGATTCGATTATCGCGGCCATGGGCAAAGCGAAGGCAGGTTCGAGGACGGTACAATCGGGCTGTGGGCCGAAGACGCCCTTGCCATGCTTGATCAAAAAACCAATGGCAAACAGATTCTGATCGGCTCTTCCATGGGCGCATGGATTGCCTGCCTGCTGGCAAGACAAAGACCGGAACGATTGGCGGGGATTATATTGATTGCCCCGGCGCCGGATTTCACCAGCGCACTGATCCCGCAACAATGGGCGGCTTCGCGTCTGGCCGAGCTTGAACAAAAGGGGCGGGTCGAAATTCCGTCCGATTATGACAACAGCGTGATGGTCTATACCAAGGATTTGTTTGACGATGGCAAACGGCAAAGCATATTGAACGCGCCTTTTTCTGTGCCCTGCCCGGTGCATATTCTCTCCGGCATGAAGGACGAGGTCGTGCCATGGCAACATGTGATGCGCCTTGCGGAGCATATAGAGGCGTCGCATCTCAGCGTGCATCTGGAAAAAGACAGCGATCACCGTTTTTCCGGCGAGCATGAACTGGCCCTGATTGGCGACGCGATTTTGAGAGTGAATAGTGAATAGCGAGTAGCGAGTAGCGAATAGAAAATACTCATGCCGAGAGTGAGCCGTCGAGCCTCG
>JALSJA010000229.1 GCA_026989615.1 Parvularculaceae bacterium
GGGATATCCGCCCCGGCGGCAATTTGGAGACCTCGTCAAACCAGCCTTCCACCGCTCCGGCTGCATCCATGCGCCCCTCATCCACATAGGAGCGCCGCAAATAGCGCAAATTTTCTTCCAGGGCCGTAATAAAATAGTCCTTAAGCGGATCATTATCGGGCAGGATAAAAGCGGCATCGCTCAAATCCCGCAAGGCCCAGGCCCGGGCCCGTGGCTGCTCCTGCTCCACCACCAAAAACCCCGCCCCTTGTCCGCCACGCAATTCCGGCCATTGCCCCGACAACGCATAGGCCCCCTCATGAGCCAAGGCGCGACGATAATATTGATCCCCGGTAATCAGATAAGGCACCATGGCCAAAGCCGGTTTGTGACTGTGATCGGGAAACCAGCCTGCATCATCACTGTCAAAAAATGCCTGCGGCAGGCTCGCGCCTTTTTCATCCGCGCCCCGCGCATCGGCCCAAAATTTTGGATAATGGTCAACCCGAATGGGCAGGCCTTTTTCATCATTGAAATGCCATGGGGCCGAGCCACTGGCATCGCCCTGATCCAGCATCACCTGCTTCAGGCCGGGCGCGGCAGTTTTCAACCACAAGGCTGTCCAATTCGGCACCGGTCCCAAATCATCGCGCCCCCCGGATTCCGGCATATAGGGCTCGACAATTCCTTTCGACAGCTTGCCCTTATCGGCTTTGCTGTTTTGCGCAATCAATCGCTGCACAGCGGCACGCGAAGCGGGCAGGTCGAGATCAAGCGGCGGCACGGCAAAGGCAGAGCGCAAATATTTCGGATCATGCACGACATCAAAGTTCGGCAACCCTCCCTGCCAGATGGTTTTGCGCCAATTCGATGCGCGATGATGGGCAATTGATTTCTCGCGATCAAAAACCACATTGCCATCGCCAAAATCAACATCATAAACAAGATTGCGCTTTACCTTTGAAAAACTGTCATGGTTTTCAAAAGTCAAAACGGTGCGAATAACCCCGTCCCCGTAAAGACGAAAATCAATCCATATAGTCAGCAAAGGATCAACCCGAACAGAGGTTGAAAATTCCTGCACCTGCGGCCCCGAAAGCCAGTTTTCCGCACGACCCCGATCCAGGGCCTTTAGCAAAAACTCACGCAAGACAAGGCGTTCGGAAAAATTATTGCCCTCCCCATCGCGCCCGGCAATGGCAATTTCCAATGTAAAATCATCCGGCACTATTAGCGGGATAATTTCCGCCGCTCTTAATTCCTGACGCACCAGCATGCCCTGCCACGCCTTACCGTTGAGGCTGCGGGGAATACGCACCGTCAGCACCCCGTGTTTCAAAGACCCATTGGCATAAAACACCTTACCATCGCTTTGCACCGGAAAAATATTCTCGCCAATACGCAAGCCCAGACTATGGCGCTCGGGAAAAAACGCGCTTTCGCGAAAGACCTGTCCGAAACTCACATAGGCGGTGCGCGCGCCACCACCCGATAAAGGTACAAGATTTAATGGCACAATATCATCAGAATTTGAACGCGCGGCAAAATCCGGCAAGGATAAAAACTCGCCCTCCCCTCCCTTGGAAGCAGAGCGGCCTTGCGATTGCCGTTTTATCGGTCCGGCAGCAGCCAGAACAAGATCGGGTGCGGCAAAGCCGCGCACGCTTTCGGGTATGGGATTGGCGGGCAAAAGATTAACCGGCCCGCCATCAGCCTGATGATAGGGCATGTCCTGCATTGTAGCTGGCGCATTTGCAGGATCCGGCACATAATCCCCATCTCTTGCCTTTTGTTTTTCTTGTAATTGCAAAACGCGCTTGCGTTGCAAAGGCGTCAACCCGGACAATTCCTCTTCCGTATAAATATGCGGACCGGGATTATCGCCTTCCC